>JBBSUW010000066.1:0-16666 GCA_038234025.1 Flavobacteriales bacterium | reverse complement strand
GTTGCTCATATTTTTAATGTTGACATCCACAAACGACACTACCAATGCATTAGATTTATATTTGCAAAAAGAGAAGGGAAAAACCGACAGTAACAACAATATTTCGGTGAGCATCAACAAAGAGCTCGAATTTTATATTGATAAGGACAAGGTTTCAGAGGCAGAACTGGAACCAAAACTCTTGGCGCTCATCGCAAATTCTCCCGACAAAGCAATCGTGCTGCGCGCGGAAGAAGGCGTGCCGATAGAAAAAGCTGTGAGCGTTCTGGACATTGCCAACAGAAATCAGATAAAAGTGGTACTTGCCGTAAGGCCAAAATAATTTTTTGGAGCCGATCCGGTTTTCCATTGCAAGCCCTCGCCGTTGATCGCGGCTTTTTAAAACGCTTGCCCCAAGGAGCTTCCGTCGGTCGCTCTTGGTTCAAGCAAAAAGCACGCAACAACCGCTTCGGGGCTTTTTATTACAACCGGGCTAAAAAAACAAAGCGATGAAATATCTCGAAACCGAACACGAAAAGAAATCATTTGCCATCACCACGACTATCATGGTGATTTTGCTATTGCTTTTTCTTTTTCTGGGACTTTCCTATCTCGACCCGCCGCCCGAAAACGGCATTGCCATAAATTTTGGCACGACCGAAACCGGTTCGGGTAAAATCCAGCCGACAGAAGCAATTCAATCGGCGCCACAGCCAACAAAAAGTTCGGCAAGCGCCGCGCCCGATGAAGAAGTGCTTTCGCAGGACATTGAGGATGCCGTCGTGATGAAGGAAAGCAAGAAAAAACAGCCGACCAAGGAAGTCAGCAAGGAAGAGCCAAAACCACAACCGGCGGAAAAACCACAACCTTCAAAGAACACTACCGACGCGCTCTCAAGCATTCTGAACGGACCAAAATCTGACGGAAAAGCCAAAGGCGGCGAAGGCGATGACAATCTTCCAGGCGACAAGGGAAGTCCAGATGGCGATCCCTATGCCAGTAGTTATTTCGGCAGTGGTGGCGGAAGCGGCGGCGGCCGAGGTTGGGGATTGAACGGTAGAAAACTCGCAAATAGGGGCAATGAAATCCAGAAATGCAACCAATCCGGAACCGTTGTCGTGAAAATTACCGTCAACCAAAACGGCAGCGTCATCAAGGCCGAAAGCACAAAAGGCACCACAAATTCCGATCCGTGTCTCGTAGAACCCGCATTGGCGACCGCCAGAAAATTCAAATGGCAACCCGATTCGAACGCGCCACAAACGCAGGTTGGTTTTATCGTAGTGAACTTTAGTCTCGGAGAATAGAGGAATTTGAAATGAGACAATTTGAAAATTTGAAAATGTTTCACTGATCCCACTCATAACTCATAATTCATAACTGCACTCGCGAAGCCATTCATAATCTATAATTCATAATTTATAATTAACTACGCTCAAACGCTTTCTTGGCTTTTCGCCCAGTTACCAATGTACCAAAACCAAGGTGCGGCGGCGTACAAAGCTGATTTGGCAAATGCTTGGAAACTCAGCGCACATCTTGGCGCACCAGAGAATAATTTCAAAACCATTCACGTTGCGGGCACAAATGGCAAAGGTTCGGTGTCGCATATGCTGGCGTCGGTGCTGCAGGAATCTGGTTATAAAGTTGGACTTTACACTTCGCCGCATTTAAAAGATTTTCGCGAACGCATAAAAATCAATGGCGAGATGATTCCGCAAGCTGTGGTTGTTGAATTTGTGGAAACCAACAAGGCTTTTTTTGAAGAAAATGAATTGAGTTTTTTTGAAATGACGGTCGGTTTGGCGTTCCAGTATTTCACAGATGAAAAAGTTGACGTCGCTATTATCGAGGTTGGAATGGGCGGCCGGCTGGATTCTACGAATATTATTACGCCGCTGGTTTCGATCATCACCAACATTGGTCTTGACCACACACAATTTCTGGGCGAAACCTTGGAAAAAATCGCGTTCGAAAAAGCGGGCATCATCAAACCAAATGTTCCCGTTGTGATTGGCCAGACATTGCCAGAAACGAAACCTGTTTTTATCGCAAAAGCCAAAGAAATGGACAGTGAGATCGTGTTTGCGTCGGAAATTGTTGCTCAAAATCCCGACAGCGATTTAAAAGGCGATTACCAATTTCACAACAAAAAAACCGCTCTCGCTGCGCTGCAAGTTTTACGAGACAGGAAATATTTCAAGATAACAGGCTCAAATATTTCGAGCGGCTTGCTCAATGTCGTTAAAAACACTGGACTTCTCGGACGTTGGCAGAAACTAGGAAACAATCCAACAATTATTGCCGATACTGCGCACAACAAGGACGGAATTGAGATTACGATGGCGCAGTTGAAAGATATCAACGCAGGGAAAATACACATCGTCGTTGGTTTTGTGAACGACAAGGATATTGGTTCGATTTTGAAACTGTTGCCGAAAAATGCCGTATACTATTTTTGCAGATCCACAAACCCGCGCAGTCTCGACGAGAAGATTTTGAAAGACAAAGCATTGGGCTTTGGATTGACCGGCAACGCTTTTTCATCTGTCTCAAAAGCATTCGAAGTTGCAAAACAAGAAGCGGATCCAACCGATGTTATATACATTGGCGGCAGCACATTTGTCGTTGCAGAGCTTTTGTAAAAGATTGGAATAATTACGTGAATAGTTTGGCAGACCGAAAAACAGTATTATATTTGCAGACGCTTTGGGCGATTAGCTCAGCTGGTTCAGAGCATCTGGTTTACACCCAGAGGGTCGGGGGTTCGAACCCCTCATCGCCCACCTGTATTATTAAACGCCGATAGATCTTTGGATTTATCGGCGTTTTTTCTTTATTGCACAATTCACAATATTCAATAAACTTAAGATGCAAAGAAAATGTCTTTACAAAGTGTACCTAAATGGATCGGGCAAAATCACTGCATCAAAGATTTTGGTATTGCTAGGAGACGCCTAGCCTTGGATATATCGCTGTTACCCGTATATTTATAATTTGTATATTAAAAATTAACAGCTATTATACTACAAAAAAAATAGCCTGCTAAACATTAATGGATTGTTATACAGTTGTTTATATAAATTTATCGCTAACACCTTCAAACTTTAGCTTAAAAATAACTGTTAATGCCGATAAAGTGTTACGTCTGTCCGACGAAATGCAGTTTTTGTATACAAATTGTAGGATAAGTCATCTAAAAGTCAAATTCGCATCGTTTAAATCCACACCAATATGAAAACCTTACTATTGCCATGCACAAGGAATGCCGCTTTTCTTTATTTAAAGACAGCTGCATTATTTTTGCTGCTGGGATGTTCCTCTACAATTTTTGGACAAACCACTGTATTTAGCGATGATTTTGCCACTTCGGCAGGAATCAATTATACCACAGCTTCGGGAGCTATCGGTACGAGTCCCAATTGGAATCATAACCGCGGCGGTGTTGATTTTGGCGCAAAAATCGATGGTGGGGTTTTAACGCTTTCAAACAATGCCAGTGGCGCTGCAAATGTTACTGGCTGGAATACTGCATTTGCCAGTACTTCTGACTTTACAGCTCCTTATAGTAGTACTTTAGCTTCCAATCCCGGTGTGGTCACCTGGACCTTCAATATGCGCCAGCCACAATCAAATCCATCAGGTTTCGCAAATGGAAGTTATGGTGTGGCTTTTATTTTGGCCGGAACCCCCGGAACTACATTGTCAACAGGAACAGGCTACGCTGTTACGTTGGGAAATTCAGGAAAAATAGATCCCGTCAAGTTGGTAAGTTATAGTTCAGGCATAGGAACAACCAGTGAAATTAAAGCGTCAAATACGAGCGGGCTAACCGATTTTGGAAATCCATACATAAGTGTGAAGGTAACCTATACTCCCAGCACCAACACATGGGAATTATTTGTTAGAAATGATGGAGTTTCCTTTATAGATCCCAACACAGGAAGTTTAACTTCACAGGGCACAGCCGTAAATTCAACCTACACAAGCTCCTTATTAGGAATAATGGGAGGCTTTTGGAATGCCGGCACCAAAGCAAATCAAGGGTCCACTTTTGATAATGTAAAAGTTACGGTAGTGGTTCCCACCACAACCTCTCTATCTCCTAGTTCAGCAATTGCAGGCACAAGCAATTTTAACCTAACGGTAAACGGAACTGATTTTGTCAGCGGTACCAGCGTCGTAAAATGGAATGGTTCAAACCGAACCACCACATTTGTTTCAACAACGCAACTTACGGCGGCCGTTACCGCAGCGGATATCTTATCTTCCGGAACGGCATCGGTAGCAGTGGCCAATGGTCTGGCTGTTTCCAACGCGCAAATCTTCACTATTGATCCCGCTGGACAACCTACGTTGACGCTTTCAACATCAGCTTTAGCTGGCCAAAGTACTACTACCGGGACAGCGTCGAGCGCTTTAACGTATACAATTACCGGTGCAAATTTAACGACAGATCCAATAGTAACGGCACCAACGAATTTTGAAGTTTCAAAAGATGGAACGACTTATGCCGGCAGTTTGACATTGGCCAGAACCGGAAATATAATAACTGGACAACCGCTCACCTTATATTCGAGGATAAAAGCAAGTGCGCCAGCCGGAAGTTATCTGGGTAGCGTGATCAATGCTGCCACTGGAGCCACTACGAAAAATGTATCGGTTTCCGGTGTTGTTTTAAGTGCCAAACCTACCGTCCAAGCTACTTCAGTTGTGTTTTCTACAGTAACTTCTACCAGTTTCACCGCCAATTGGAGTAATGGAAATGGAAGTAATCGTTTGGTTTTAATTCGCTCCGCGAGTGCTGTAAATGCATCACCAGTTAGTGGCGTTAGTTATTATAGCAATGCCAGTTTTGGGAATGGAAGCGCGGTAGGTACCGGAAATTATGTTGTCTATAACGGAACAAATAATTCAGTTACCATAACAGATCTGCAACCGGCCACGACCTACTTTATTGCTGTTTATGAATTCAACGGCGGTGGTGGTACCGAAAATTATTTTACGACGACACCTGCTACAGGTAGTAGAGCTACCATCAATGCACCTTTCGGATGGCAGATTTATGCACAAAATGCGGTCAACACTATCAACTTTGATAATATTGTTGATGGCGTAAATAATAATCAATTTCAAGGTGACGGTTTGGGCACAGTAACCGTTCCCGGAGAATTGAGTTCCAATGCGTTTGCTATAACAGGATTCAGTGATGGAGCAATTGCTTTTGGCGGTACTTCCAACATTAACACCGATTATGAAAGAGGAACCTCAAACACCAGCAGTAGTGTTGGTGGTCTTTATGCCTTTCAAGTTGCCCCGAACAACTATGAGCTGGGAATACAACCCGCGACGGGAGATTTTGTTCCGGGCTCGGCAACGCTGCGCTTTCAAAATCAAACCGCGGCAGCAGTAACTTCGATCAATATTGGATATAAAGTATATGTCTATAATGATCAAGCTGCCGCAAGCAGTTTCAATTTCAGCTATTCAGCAGATAACAGCGCTTATACAAATGTCCCTGGATTAAATGTTACTTCGCCAACAACCGCTGATACCAATCCGGGCTGGAAGGCTTATTACAGAGTGGTAACTATTACAGGATTAAATATAGCTTCCAATGCTTATTACCACCTGCGTTGGACAGGAGCTACTGTTTCGGGTAGCGGTGCTTTTGATGCTTTTGGTTTAGATGACATTGTTATGGTCGCTAATCCAACAAGTAATTTTGTTCCATTTAATGGCATTGCTGAAAATTTTATAATTCAGGGCAATACGGTTCTAAACGGAACATCAACAGTAAATAGCGATATTACATTCAATGGCGGAAAAGTTGATATAAATGCCAATACCTTGTCACTCAACGGGACTGTTACCAATACTACGCCACAGGGAATTAAAAGTAATGGCGCAAGTAATCTGATTATCGGCGGAGCCGTAAGTCCAACCCTTAGTATTGACCAAACTACGATTGGTACTACGAATGCTTTCAATAATTTCAGTATCAATACTACTGCCGCCAATACCGTAACGTTATCCAATCCAATCGCAATTAACGGAACACTTACGACAGCTTTGAATCAAAGTTTGAACCTCGGCACCAATGCGCTGACCGGAACATTGGCCACAATCACCAATAATGGAAACATACTGACTCAAAATACAACTGCTGCTCCAATACCTTCTGGAAAGACGTGGGGAGGAACTGGCATTTTAAATTTTAATGCTGTTACACAACAAACTTTGCCAGCTGGAACTTATAACAACCTTACGATCTCCACTTCCGGCGGTGCTGTGGCTTCAGCCTCGGCAACTGTTAACGGTATATTGAATCTGCCAGCAGCAAATCCTTCCTCAACGGTGGGGAGTCTGTCAATGGGAACCCATACCTTGACAATAGGCGGCAGTGGCACAAATACGGGGACGGGCGATGTCTCGGGAATTGTGACCAGGAACAGTATTCTCCAGAGTATACCATATACTTTTGGCAATACCTATACCTCAATTATTTTTGCAAACAACGGAACACTGCCAACCTCAATGAGTTTGAAAATTGATCTGGGAGTGGCGCCAAGTTGGCTTCCAAATGCCATCAAGCGTACTTATGATTTTATACAAACTGGGGGCTCTGCAACAAAAGCCGTACTAAAAGCCCATTATCTAGATTCTGAATTGAACGGGAATATCGAAGCCAAATTAGTGGACTGGGCTCGTATCATCCCATCAAATACAACTTTGGAGCAAGGGCGTTCCAATTACAATACTACCGAGGATTGGGTGGAACTTGGCAATGTAAATGTTGGATTGTATTTTGCCAGCACTTTCGGTGTTGTATCACTCACCTTGGCTGAATCAGCCGCGGGAGCTTTAACTTGGAATGGTTCTGTCAGCAATTCCTGGACAACAGCTACAAACTGGACACTCAACGCTACTCCATCTGACGCTGCTTCTGTTTTTATTCCAGATGCCGCAACAACGCCGAACAGCCCGACATTGAATCCGTCGGTGCTATTGGGAAAATTGGATATTCAAGCCGGCGGAGTTTTGAATGCACCTGCCAACTCCCAATTTACTATCAATGGTGGCGCAGGAGCTTGGATCAACAACGGAACTTACAACCCCGGCACAGGAAATAGCGCTGTTATTTTTACAAGCCCAGATGCGACCATAGCTGGTTCAACCAATTTTAACAATATTACGGTAAACAGCGGTGCAGCCTTAAGGCCTTTGACAAACAGTTATATGCGCATAGCCGGAATTTTCACGAACAATAGGTCAGTATTTTTTGGTACAATAAAAAATACAGTGGAATATATGGGGACCAATTAAGGTATTGTCAATCCCAATGGCGGAATGGCAGCTTATAACAATTTGACAATTAGCGGAACTGGCGCAGTTTTCCCGAGTTCATTGAACATCACGGATAATTTGACTCTGAACCAATCTGTGAATTTTTCTGGAAAAACCATTGTAATGACAGGTATCGAACCACAGCTTATCAGCGGCTCATTTAGCCCAGCTTTTGATAATCTCACTATCAATAACACAGCGGGAGGAGTAACAATAATGAACAATACTGCTGTAAGCGGAACGCTGGGTTTGAACTCAGGATTGTTATATGTCGGAGGCAATATCCTGACTTTGGGAGCAAATGCAGTAAGCGGTAGTTTTGATAATACCAAAATGCTGGTCGTTGGCCCTACTGGACAAGTTAGAAGAACATTTACAGGAACGGGCTCTTATACCTTCCCGATTGGAGAAAATACTGATGGTGTCGACTATTCGCCAATTACAGTTAATGTAACGGCAGGAAGTTTTTCTAATGCCCATGTTGGGGTAACGGTTGTTGATGCCATTCATCCCAATAATAATAGCCCAGAGAATAATATAAGTCGCTATTGGAATGTTGCACAAAGCGGCATAACAGCTGCTGTTGCAACCATTACAGCGTCCTACACCACAGATGATATTTTAGGTACGGAAGCCAATATGGCTGCAGCCGAATTAAATGGGACCTTTAACCAGCAAACCAATCCGTGGGTAAAATTTGCGCCTCTCGGAAGCAATACATTAACGGCGAAAGGAGCAGTATTAACCTCAGGACTGACCGCAGCCTTTACAGGAATAAAAGGAGGCGCTTTTAGTGCGGCTATAGTCGGCTATGGCGCTTTTTGCCAAAATCAAACGGTTACAGTAACCGCTACACCAAATAATGGTGACGCTCCTTATACTTATTTTTGGTCCAATGGATTAGGAACCCTTTCCACAGCCTCACCTTCAACTGCTATTGTTGGCTCAACGAGTTATACAGTTACGGTAAAAGACAGTAATGGTGTCACGACAACTGATACCGCTACAGTTACTGTTTTGGCCCCAACCGTTGGCGGAACCATAGCATCCCATCAAACTATTTGCTCAGGTTCACAGCCAGCCAATTTAACTTTATCGGGTAATACTGGTTCGGTACTGTACTGGCAAAGTTCTGCTAATAGTTCATTTACTACCCCAACTAATATAGCAAATACCTCCAACACGCTAACAGGCGCAACAATTGGTTCTCTTACAAATACCACTTATTATAGAGCCGTGGTACAAAATGGATCTTGTTCTCAAGTTAATTCGGATTTTGTTACTATTACCGTATCAGCTATCCCAACCACTGCAACGAATACATCTACTCAAACATTATGCAGTTCAGGTACTGCTTCACTATCAGGAAACACACCGCTTGTTGGAACAGGAACGTGGTCAGTAGTTAGTGGCCCGAGTACTTCTTCCAGCCAATTTAGCAATATCAACAATCCTGCTTCAGTGTTTGCTTCTGCAGGCGGATCAGGAAATTATGTGGTGCGTTGGACTATAAGCAACCCACCGTGCACGGATAGTTCAGCTGACGCCACAATTACAATTTCAGGTTCGGGGGCACCACCGACGGCTACAAATAATTCTTCACAAACAATATGTGCTACTTCAAATGCTACGCTTTCCGCAAATACACCTACAGTAGGTACTGGAGCTTGGTCTGTATTGAACGGGCCTAGTAGTGCGCCAAGTCAGTTTTCGTCCCTATCAAATCCTACAGCGATATTTACAGCAAGTGGTGGGGCTGGCATATACCAAATACGATGGACCATAACTAATTTTAGCTGTACTGCTTCAGCAGATGCTACCATAACAGTGGTAGCCACGCCAACAACGGCTACTAACATTTCCACACAAACCATTTGTGGCACTTCAACAGCAACTTTGGCCGCCAATACGCCAACCGTAGGTACCGGAGTTTGGTCCGTGGTGAGTGGCCCGAGTACTTCTTCAAGTCAGTTTGCCAATTCGGCAAATCCCCTAAGTATATTTACGCCAGCAGTAGGCGCCGGAACTTATGTTCTTCGCTGGACTATTAGCAATTCACCTTGTTCTTCCTCCTCAGCAGATGCTACTATCACCGTTAGCGGCATTTCGCTGGGCGGAACAATTTCTGGCGGAACAAGCACTTGCAGTGGTTCAACGAGCGGAACATTGACATTGAGTGGTCATACAGGAACTATTGTACGCTGGGAAAGTTCGACTGATAGTTTTACAACCATCAATACGATTGCCACTACGACTACCAGCTATACTTCTGGCACATTGACCCAAACCACACAGTTCAGGGCCGTGGTGCAAAGTGGTGGGTGTGGTCCAGTTTATTCAACTAATGCAACCATATCGATTGGAGGTGATACTACTTGGAACGGAACTTCATGGAGCAACGGAGCACCTACGTCCACCACAAGTGCTATAATCTCTGGAAATTACACAACTTCAGGAACCAACATAAATGCCTGCACACTAACAGTCAATAACAATGCTGTCGTCACAATTTCTTCAGGCGACACGATAACATTGAACGGCGCCTTAACGGTGGTTGCAGGTAGCAATGTCACCTTTAACAACAATGCGATCTTGTTGCAGAACGGGACAACAAACACCAACTCCGGCAATATCACCATTGCCCGCAACAGTTCAGCATTGAAACGATTGGACTATACATTATGGTCATCGCCCGTTGCAGGACAACAGTTGATTGCATTCTCGCCGCTGACCCTGACAAACCGCTTCTACGATTATGCGCCTTCGACCAATCTTTATACAACATTTGACCCATCCACGAATTTCCAGACCGCAAACGGGTATCTGATCCGCACACCAAACACGCATCCGCTTACGGCTACGGTTTACAACGGTGTTTTTACAGGAGTTCCCAACAGTGGAAACTATTCCAGAGCATTGGAAGTTGGCGATGCAACGCATAGATTCAACCTTGTCGGAAACCCTTACCCTTCGCCAATAAGTATGACCCAGTTTGTATCTGAAAACACGAGCGATATTACCGGAACGCTCTATTTCTGGAGAAAGACCAACAATGCGTTGAGCCCATCATATTGCTCGTGGACCGCCGGAACTTTCGTAAGCAATGGCGAAGCGCAGGTTGTTGACCCCAACGGAATCCTCCAAACAGGTCAAGGCTTTTTTGTCGAGGCAAAAGCTTCGGCGACTGCGATAACCTTCGCCAACACACAGCGCATTTCCGATAACGCCGATCAATTTTTCCGCAACACCGAAACTTTTGAACAGCATCGTATCTGGCTCAATGCCGCCAACAGCGCCGGTGCGTTCTCGCAAATGGAAGTAGGCTACGTCACGGGCGCGACGCAGGACTTGGATATGTTCGACGGCAAATACATTAATGACGGAAACATCGCGTTGTACGGTATCGCGGCAGCCCAAAAACTCGTGATCCAGGGACGCGCATTGCCTTTCACCACCGCCGACGTCGTTCCATTGGGCTTCAAGACCGATGCCGCCGGAACATTCACCATCTCAATTGACCATGTTGACGGACTGTTCAGTGGGAACCAGGACATTTTCCTTAAGGACAACTCGACCTTGGCAACCCACGATTTAAAGTCATCGCCATACATATTTGTATCCTCCATAGGCACGTTTGATGACCGCTTCGAGATCGTCTACACAAACGCGCTGGCAACGACCACCGCAACTTTTGACACGAACCAAATCATTGCCTACAAAGCCAACGGCGACCTCATCATCAAAAGCGCCAAAGAGCAGATCGCCTCCATAAAAGTATTTGACTCACAAGGCCGATTGCTTGCCGAAAATAATTCGATAAACTCACTTGACTTTAGCCTCAAGGCAGGCTGGGCACAAGGTTTGCTCCTCGTTCAAATCCGAGACGCCAACGGCCGCGTCAGCATCAAAAAAGTGCTGTGGTAATATATCACCTGACTTAAAACCATTGAATTATCAAAAACCTGTAAGACATCCTTACAGGTGTTTTTTGAATTGTCCATTTTCTCCCGTAAGGAATTTAGTTATCAAGCTTTCCAAAGAACTTTTACTTTGCATAAAGGTGTAGTGGACATTGACAAAATTCAGGCAAAGTACGAGAATGGCTTATTGCATCTTCTCATTCCAAAAAAAGAGGAAGTAAAACAAAAGCCTCCAAAACTTATTGAAATTTCCTAAATAACAACTTCCTCATTTCAAGAGTTGCCTTTTTTTCAAAGGCAACTCTTGTTGCTTAAATAGATTCCTGTATGACTTTGCAATCACTAGTAAATCTTGAGGAGCTTCTATAATGCATATGGGGGCAATCTTAACTCGTGTCAAACCCTTTTTAATGAATGATAACCAAATGCCTTGACCATCTACAATGACCCATCTTTGTCCCGCGCTAGGGATTGAAACGGAAATCCTTCATGGGTTGCAGCGCAGCGGAAACCGAGGAAGATTGTAGCGGAAAGCCCGCCGTGCTGCCCATTGTCCACAGACAGATGGGCAGTGAGGAGCGCCCATATCAAAAAATCGGTAAACTGCGATTTTATCATTTGTCCAAACCTTTCCCATTAGGTAATTCCTTAAATTGCCGTCTTTCTGAACGCTAAAATCCAAGTGCTGATATGATCGCGAAAGACCTCAAGAAAAATTCCGTAGAGGAACAGAAACCGCAGAAAAGCCAGCTCCTGATATTGCAGCACGCCGAGGAGGCTGCCATGACGCAGCTCGACCGAAATATGAAAGGGCTTTTGCTCTCGGCGCTCTCCGCAGGCCTTGACATCGGATTTTCGGTGCTGCTGATGACGGTTGTCTATGGCAATTTTCATGGTTTTGTATCTGAGCCTGCGCTAAAATTTATGGTAGCGCTTTGCTACCCGATCGGGTTCATCTTTGTGATCCTTGGGCGTTCGGAACTTTTTACGGAGCATACAACCCTGGCGATCTTGCCCGTTCTACAGAAATTGGCATCGTTCCGAAAACTGTTCCGGCTTTGGTTCCTGGTTTACGTTGGCAACCTTGTCGGCGGTTTTTTCTTTGCGTTCGTGCTCAGCTATTTTGCTGGGACCTTGGATTTTATACAAGGCTTTGCGCTCGAGAAAATCTCGATGGAACTTATTCACTACGGTTGGTGGACAACGTTGTGGAGCGCGGTCTTGGCGGGCTGGTTAATGGGGCTTTTGGCTTGGCTTGTTGCTGCTTCGCGCGAAACGATCAGCCAGCTCGTAATGATCGTGCTCGTTACGGCAACTATCGGCATCATTGGGCTGCCGCACTGCATCGTGGGGAATATCGAGGTATCATCGGGGCTTTTTGCGGGCGCAATTTCGTTGGGGGAATATTTCGGATTTATGGTTCCGGCGACGATGGGCAATATTATTGGTGGTGTCCTGTTTGTCGGAATCTTGAAGTTCAACCACACGGTTCACCACGGTGAGGAAAAGGATATCGACATCGAAAAAGAAATGCAATCCCAGGTTCAAGAGGAACTTGATCCGGGAAAAGTCGAGTTATAGCACTTCGAGCAACCGTTCCAACGCCATACCACGCGAGCCTTTGATCAACATCGTGCATTCTGAAAAAATTCGGTTCTCAAAATAGATTTTTGCGTCATCGAAAGCTGGAAGAAAGGTAGCGGTCTCGTTATCGCTTTTGTGCGAGTGGAATTTGGGGCCAACAAAAATGCTTTCAACGGAGTCGAGTTCGGATGATTTTTTGACAAGTTCCCGATGTTCTTTTGCGCTGTCGTCGCCAAGCTCGAACATATCGCCAAGAATCATGATTTTTTTAGCGCCAGAGAGCTGCGCGAAATTATCGATTGCCGCGATCATACTGCTTGGGTTGGCATTGTAGGCATCCAGAAGAATCTTGACGGATCCTTTTTCCATCAATTGCGAACGGTTGTTCTCTGGCGAATATTTTTTGATTGCCTGGGCGGAATCTTGCAACGGAACGCCAAAATATTTTCCGATGGAAATTGCTGCCATTACGTTCGATGCGTTGTAGATTCCAATCATCTTGGTGTCAAAAACTATATTTTCCGCAACAACACAAACCGATGGGTTTGCAGAAACATTTTGAAAATTCAAATCAAATGCTGATTCCGATTCTCCAAAAACAAAACGATCGGTATCAGCAGTCTTTGACATTTGAAGCACATCATCACCGTTGACAAAAACAAAATTCTTGCGATTTCGCAAATGGTCGTACATCTCGCTCTTTCCCATTATGACACCTTCAAATCCACCAAAACCTTCAAGGTGGGCTTTCCCAAAATTGGTGATATATCCAAAATCCGGCAAAGCAATATTGCAGAGCATCTCGATTTCTTTTTGGTGGTTCGCGCCCATTTCCACAATCGCGATTTGGGTATCATCCATTATTGAAAGCAAAGTTAGCGGGACGCCGATATGGTTGTTGAGGTTTCCGAAGGTCGCAATGGTTGTATATTTTGTTTTCAGCACTACATCGATAAGCTCTTTGGTGGTTGTCTTGCCGTTGCTTCCCGTGAGCGCAACGATTATTGTGCCCAACTTTCTGCGATGGAATGTCGCGAGTTGTTGCAAGGCTTCGAGTACATCGGGAACGAGAATCATTCTATCATCAAGCACATTTGGATCATCAACAACCGCGAATTTTGCACCAAGCGCGATTGCTTTTTCCGCAAATTGATTGCCATCAAAATTATCGCCTTTTAGCGCAAAGAACATACAATCGTGCTTAATTTTTCTAGTATCGGTGATCGCGCCCGACGATTCGATGAAAAGTTCGTGGAGTTTTTCCATCTTCAAAAATTTGATATAAAAAAAGCCCTAAAAAAGGGCTTTTATATTGTTTGGGAAACGATTAGTTCCTCGGCGTTTTCTTGTTCGATTTAGGTCCTACTTTTGACATTGCGCATCGGAAACCAATATAATCCGTGGCCATATCCTGTGGGAAATATCTCCTTTGTGCTGGATCGAGCCAATAAGCACGATCTCTCCAAGATCCACCTTTGTAAACACGAACATCATCATTGATCAATGTTGTGCGCTTGTTTGAACGGTCGTACTTGCGAACCATTTCTCCAAGACTGTCAACGCTAACATTGTGCTCCGGTGAATCGTACATTCTGTGCTTTTCCTTATTCTCGGGAGAATCTTCTTCCGAACCGCCGAAGTTGAAATACCTTGTTGACTGCTTGTCGCCATCGCGGTAGTTTCTGTTGTCCGATTTGTCAAAGTTCTGTCTCAAGTACGTTTCGTTCTCGTCAACAGGTACGGTCGCGATCTCGCCAGGGAAGTTTCTAGCTATAACCTTACCATTCGGCAACGTGTCGAACGTTTGCGTTTCAGCGGTCACGATTTCAACTTTTCCGTCCTCACCGATCTTGTTTTTTGTATAAACGTTCCCACGATAGTAGTTGAAATCATTTGCTTCGTCGTCAACAATAGGACGATAAACATCGGCAACCCATTCTGCAACGTTTCCGGCCATGTCATATAGACCAAAATCATTTGGCGGGTAAGATTTTACAACGTTGGTAATATCGGCACCGTCATCGGACCATCCCGCGATCCCACCGTAATCACCTTTTCCTTGCTTGAAGTTAGCCAATTGGTCACCTCTAACTTTTCTTTTTCCAGAACGCGTGTAGCTTCCTGACCATGGGTACTTCTTTTGACCTTTGTAAAGATTGTACTCGCGTTGCCCAACATTCGCGGCGGCGGCGTATTCCCATTCTGCTTCGGTCGGCAATCTGTATTCTGGCAAAATGAGGCCAGAAGTGCGCTGTGCGTAAACATTTTTTGGCTCGCCACCGGCTGCTGAAGCGGTTCCGCGACCTTTGGCTTTCTGCAGCACGATGTCTGCATTGCCTCCATAAGTCTGTGTTGGTGCGGCAAGATAAGTTGCAGTACTGAATGTTGATCCAGGAGCGGCCTCTTCAATTTTTGCGTTTTTCTTGAGATATTTATTATCCTCAAGTGTCTTTTCGTTCACACGGTCGGTTCTCCATTTGCTGAACTCAACGGCCTGGATCCAGTTTACACCAACCACCGGATAACTGGCGTACGCCGGGTGCCGAAGGTAGTTGTCTGTCATGGTTTCGTTGTATCCCAAACGGTCTCTCCAAACGAGCGTATCGGGAGAAGCACCTTCGTAGATATTTCTGTAATTTTCTTGATCTGGTGGGAAAACGCGCTTGAGCCAGTCAAGATATTCCATGTACATAAGGTTGGTAACCTCAGTTTCGTCCATATAGAACGACTGTACGTGCTGTTGGTTTGGCGAATTGTTCCAGTCATGCATTACATCATCCTGGACTTTTCCCATCGTGAAAGTTCCGCCTTCAACTGCAACCAAGCCCGGGGCTGTAGCTTGTTTTTTGAAGTTCGAGGCATACTGGAACCCTCCTTTTTTATCGTTTATCTTCCAGCCGGTCGCTCTAGAGGAAGTCTTTGAAGATCCCTTCTTGCTGCAACTTGTGGTCAACGTAAGCGTCAAGGCCAATGATAACAAGGCTCCGACCGCTGTGGATTTGGATATTTTCATATGGTTAGTAGGTAATGAATTTGGGCGCAATATAATAATTAACCATTAAACTGCAACACCTATTAAAAAAATTTCGTAAATCATGAAGCACGCGTCTCGGCGAACTTCTGACCTTTAACGTGAATTTGCGACAAATATTATTCGCGTTAGCACAGAATCGTTTATTTTTAGCACCCGTAATAATTCGCCGCATTGCGCGTTTACTGTAATGATGAAAAAAATTGCCCTATTGTTTCTTGTGTTGTTCCCATTTGCCGCGATCGCGCAGCAAAAAGGAAATGCAACCATCGCTTGGAAAACCACCACGTCCTACATATTCAGCGATTACAAAAGGAACATTCCGCAGTTTGGCCCTGAAAACTTTGCGTATGACGATGCTCAGCGAAAGATCGCGTTCAGTCTGAAGCTGCCGCAAAATTCGCCCGTTGACGAAAAATCGCTGGTTGTTTCCAATATTGTTTATGAGGATGTTTCAGCGGATTCGCTTTTGGATCTTGACCCAAAACTGATTCCTTCCAAATTAACCTATGAACTTCGATCGATAACGGCGCGCGATAAATATTTTGCACTTATCAACATCTCTCCTATTATCAAGGACGGCGAAAGTTATAAGCGCGTGCTTTCTTTTTCGTACCAATTTGCATCGGGAACGCAAAGACCTTCGCTTTCGCGAAATTTTGATGCGATCAAAAATTCTGTGCTTGCGAGTGGCGAATGGTATCGTTTCTATGTCCAGAAAAGCGGTGCGTACATTTTGACAAAAAGTTTTATGCAACAGCTCGGGCTGAACGTGGGCGCGATAAATCCAAGAAAAATAAAAATC
>JBBSUW010000065.1:0-16690 GCA_038234025.1 Flavobacteriales bacterium | reverse complement strand
TATATCCGTGAAATTGTACTCAATGTTTTTACTGCTGATTTGCATTCTCTTGCTGCTGCCATCGTTGAAAAGTGTTTTTAGATTTTTTATTCTTCAAAAACCATCGCAGTTGGCAACAATCAACGGAGTAAAGCTGATTGAAAATAGAAAGTTGAAAATTATTATAAAAACAGTAGTTGTTTTATTGATTTTTTCAGAAGTTCTGCTACCATATATTCTAACTGGTAATTACAACGATGACAAAGCACCCCGAAATTATCTGCACGGCGCATATGAAGTTGTAAATCCAAAAAAGAATGCTTCAGATGCCAAAACTTTTGAAAAACAGATTAAAAGACTTTTTGTCCACCGGCGCGATTACCTTATTTTTCAATATGATGACGATTCGATGGATGATTTCAACCTTGCAATAAATCAAAAAACCAATCAATTTATTCTGACCGATTACAATGGAAAAACCTTCTATCTGAATTATGAATACTCAGAATATTGCAGGATTTTAAAAATCCAGTCCCACACACTAAACATAAACTTAATCTTCAAGTCATTGAGCTGGCAAAGCTTACCGCTCCTGCAACCATCATTTCATTGGACGGTGGATGCAATATGAATTATCTATTTGACCAAGCAATGGGATTGGGCTCCATTTTGGAGTTATCCGCAATGGACACTTCAGGGCCTACTTGCAAGTCGCCAAATTAAATCTTCTCAAAAATACTTCTGCGTTTTAAAAATTTCTCAAAATGTTGTGATGGTGCTTTTAGTGCAAGTTCAAAAAAATTATCTTCGCCATATTCCAGCTAATGATATAATTTAATTTATCAATTTGTTAAATCAATGAAAATCGCCGTCATCGACAATCTTGACAGTTTTACCTACAATCTTGTGCACTATCTCGAGGCGCTCGACTGCAATGTCACGGTTTTTAGAATCGATGAGCTTGAGATTGATGAGCTTGAGGACTTTGACCAGATAGTTCTATCGCCCGGACCAGGATTGCCTTCGCCCCTACTTTTGGAAATCATCAAAACCTATGGCAAATTAAAAAAAATTCTGGGCGTTTGTCTTGGCCAGCAGGCAATCGCACAGGTTTTTGGCGGCAAATTAAAAAATCTGGACAAGGTTTTTCATGGCATTGGCACAGTTATTATGTGCGACGAATCTAACGCTTTGTTCGCAAATATTGGAAAAAATATGACTGTTGGTCGCTATCATTCATGGACAATTGACAAAACCAATTTTCCCGAGGAACTTGACGTTATTGCTGCCGATGAATTTGGCGAAATTATGGCAATCAAACATCGAAATTACAATCTTTACGGCGTTCAGTTTCATCCTGAAAGCGTGTTAACGCCAATGGGAAAAACACTTTTGCAGAACTGGCTCGCAATTTAAAAATCAAGATTCTTTTTTAAATTCGCAACCACTTCCATCACTTTTGTGACAGCGCCATCAAAATCTCTTTTGATGTCCTTTTCCCAAAAACGCATCACCGTAAAGCCTGCTTTTTCCAACTTAAAATTGACTTCGCGGTCGCGCTGCATATTTCTTTCGATTTTTGGTACCCAAAATCCTCGATTGCTCTTGATTTTTTCCTTTCTCGTTTCCCAATCATAGCCGTGCCAAAATTCGCCATCGACAAAAACGGCGATCTTCAGTTTTTTGCTCGAAACATCGGGCTTGCCAATCACATATTTTGAGTTTTTCCGGAAACGGAAACCATTGTGCCAAAGAGCTTTGCGGAATATGACTTCGGTTTTAGTGTTCTTCGCACGTATTTTTGACATTTGCTTGCTGCGCTGTTCAGTCGTGTAAAACCCGTTGGCTTCCTCAAATCGAAGAACTTTTATAGGGGTTTCATCATAATCTTTTGCAACCATGCAACCAAGTTAGGCGTTTTGTGCAATGCCAAAAATCCAACAGCGGTTAAAATATTGTTAAGCTCGAAATTCAAACGCTTGTTTGATTTAAACAAATGTTTAAATTTGTGCCCGATATGGAGCTTTCAGATAAACAGATAAAAATCTTGATCACCGCCGAAAAGCTTTTTGCCGAAGCTGGTTTTGACGGTGCGTCGGTGCGGAATATCGCCAGGGAAGCAAATATTAATGTCGCGATGGTATCCTATTATTTTGGCAGCAAGGAAAAAATGCTTGAGGCGCTGATTTATTATCGTTCCTCCGGTCTCAAGCTTCAATTGAGCGAGGTCACGAAGGAAAACATTTCGCCAATAGAGAAAATCGAAAAAATAATCGCACTCTACATCGAAAGGATAAATGCCAATAAAAGCATTTACCAAATCCTTCATTTTGAGCTTGCCAACCGAAATCGAACGATGGATCTATCGGCGTTCATCGAGGTTAAAAAGGCCAACATCGAAGTATTTGCAGCGATCATCAAAAGCGGACAAGAACGAGGGATTATCCGGAGGGATATCAATGTCCAATTATTGATCCCGACTATTTTGGGCACTTATTTTCAATTTCAGGTCAACAGAGAATTTTACGCGTCTCAGCTGAAACTTTTAAATGACGACGCTATCGAAAAATACATTAATAATCAATTGACAAATCATGTTCAACAAACCATCAAAGCCCTGCTGACCTATGGAATTGATTAAAAAAGCCGTCATCGTAGTATTCATTGCCACGGGATTTTATGGAAATGCGCAGCAAACCGAACAACTTTCATTGCATCGCGATTTTCAAAAATAAACCGAACAGCGCGCAAAGGTGTCGATGCGCTTTGGGATCTTTCCAGAACTCAGCGCCAATTGAGCACGATGAGCCTTCGAGAGTTCGACGAATATGAATAGATTCAAAACCTTATAAAAAAATCCCTAACTGACAGTTGGGGATTTTTTGTTTACAAGAAAAAATTCCTATCAAGCTTTCAGCTTCGCTTTCACGTTTGCCGGAACACCGTTTTTATTGAGCAATATTCCAGTAGATTTCAATTGTACAAAAGCCTTTGTCACATAAAGAAAACCTTTGTAGTCGTTTTTGTCGCCCCACGAATTCTTCACCTTGTAATATTCACGGCCGTTTTGATCTTTTGCCATTCCCACGATCTGCATCGCGTGATCATCAGTGGTTGTCAAAGTATAAAGTCCCTCGAGACGAAGGTCTTCAGAGATTTTCTTTTCTGCAACCGGTCCGTCGAACAGTGTGGTTCGCTGAGCGTCGGTAATATTGTTAAGGTCAACATCTGGAACATATGCAACGCCATTTTTCCACGAGAAATAAGGTTCTGAAACATCCGAAGACCATGCAACGGAATAGCCTTTGACAAGCGCATTGTCAATAATGTCGGTGAGTTCGGTCATCGGCACATTGTAAAGTTGATCATAGCTCCAATTGTCGGGAACGGGCAAAACCATCTTTGTATAATAAGGCGTGTCCTTGTACGACGAAAATTCCACATAATCATTGGCGTTCACACCAACCACTTCTTTTGCAAAAGTTTGAGGTGTATAAGTTTTCCCTTTATAAACAAATGTTTCGGGCAATTTTCCAAGTTTCAGATCCAGAAAATCATTGATGTCCTTTACCCAAGTAGCGCCTTTTGAAGGATTTGGCTCTTTGATGTAATTGTCGAGGATTGCCTTGAAATCTTTTTGAAAATCGTCAGACTTCAGAACGCCTTTTCCATAATCTTCCATTGTATAAGCTTCCTGCGGCATCGCGCCATATTTTTTGTAGATGTTTATAACGTCATGGGTTTCGCCACCATCGCCAAGCCCAAGATTGCCGTTGAATAGGATGTAATTTCTCGCTTTCGAAAGATAAACCTGGCGCGCCGTATAGATTTCAGCTAGGTCAACGGGCTGTTTTCCCATCTTTATCATTTCCGATTCAAGGAATGAATTTCCGGCATAACTCCAGCACGTTCCAGCCTTTCCTTGCGTCTTTACAGATGTGCAACTCAAATCAATCACATCCTTAAAAGTGTACTTTGAATCGAGCGATGCGTTGTTGATCACTTTTTTGATAAGCTCGTCTTGAGCAAAAAGGCACGCCGAACAAAAGATGGCCACGAGAATAAAACTTTTCTTGAACATTGTATATAATTTTTAGGAACGTAAAAGTAAGGTTTTGAGCGCGATGATGGCGCCAATTAACAAAAGTTTGCTAATTCTACTATTTTAAATCATCTGGGGGCAACTCCGACGGTGGGCTTTTAAAGTCAAAAAGTTTTTTCTGAAAAATTGTTTCTCATCTCGTAAAAACCAACCGATTTCCCTTGGAAAGATTTGCATCATCAACATAACCGTCAGCTTTGAAACTCCTGATGCCATCAATTGTTTTCACGTCATTATCTATCAAATGCCTAACCATCATTCCGCGCGCTTTTTTGGCGAAGAAGGAAATAATTTTCAACTTTCCATCGTGAAAATCCTTGAACTCGGGAACGATCACTGGACATTTTAAAACCTTTGCATCTAATGCCGAAAAATATTCATTGCTCGCCAAGTTCACCAACAAGGTATTCTTGTTCATTTCCTTGTTCAATGATGCAGTGATTTTTGTTTTCCAAAATTCATAAAGGTCCGCATTTTCGCCAACTTTCAGTTTTGTTCCCATTTCCAAACGATATGGCTGGATCAAGTCCAAAGGTTTCAAAAGTCCGTACAAGCCTGAAAGTATCCGCAACGAATGCTGCATTCGGTCAAGATTTTGGATATCAAAACTTTGCATGTCAATGCCCTGATAAACATCGCCCATAAACGCAAAAATCGCTGGTCGGGAATTTTCTGAGGTGAATGGCGTATTCCACTTTTTGTTTCGGTCAACATTCAGCGCGGCAAGGTTTTCAGAAATATCCATCAGTTGCATCAAATCATTGGTCTTCAGTTTTTTGACCACCCTGCTTATTTTCCTGCTATCGGTAAGAAATTTGCTTTTGGTAGCGCGAGTAGTCGGAAGTTCCGATTCAAAATCCAATGTTTTGGCGGGCGAAACCACTATCTTTAAATCTCGATCTTTCATTTGCAGTTTTATTCGTCTTCTTCAGCAAGTTCATGGCTGTTTGAATAATTTCGCCATTTCTCGATCACGCTCATCATATCTTCTGGAATCGGTGAATCAAATCGCATCATCTCGCCCGTTGTCGGATGAATGAAACCCAATGTTTTGGCGTGCAACGCCTGCCGTGGCAACATTTTGAAACAATTGTCAACAAACTGTTTGTATTTTGTAAAGGTTGTTCCCTTCAAAATAAGATCGCCGCCATATCTCGAATCATTGAAGATTGTATGGCCGATGTGTTTCATATGAACGCGGATCTGGTGCGTTCGTCCCGTTTCCAAAATACACGAAACCAACGTGACGTAGCCCAATCTTTCGATGACTTTATAATGGGTTATTGCAGGTTTTCCAATTTCAGGATCGGCCCAGACAGCCATTTGCATCCTTTCTCTTGCATGACGCGCAATGTTTCCTTCGATTGTCCCTTCGTCTTCGGCTACATTTCCCCAGACCAAAGCAATATATTCACGTTCTGAAGTTTTGGCTTCAAATTGTTTGGCAAGGTGCGAAAGCGAATGCTCGGTTTTGGCGATCACCAAAAGTCCCGACGTATCTTTATCTATTCTGTGAACCAATCCGGGGCGCTCATTGCTGTTGAGCGGAAGATTGTCAAAATGGAAAGCCAGTGCGTTGACCAACGTTCCTGTATAATTGCCGTGGCCGGGATGAACCACAAGTCCCGGCGGTTTGTTGATGAGCAAAAGCTGGTCGTCCTCATAGACAATATCAAGCGGGATGTCCTCGGGATCGATCCTGTTCTCAAAAGGCGGGTGCGCCAGCATGATCTTGACGACATCCAAAGGCTTCACTTTGTAGTTTGATTTTACCGGAAGATCATTGACATAAATATCGCCAGAGGTAGCTGCTTTCTGAATTTTGTTCCTAGTGGCGTTTGGGATCAATCCCATAAGGAATTTATCGATGCGCAACAGCGATTGGCCTTTGGTAACCTCAAAATTGAAATGCTCAAAAAGTTCGTCCTCTTGAAGGTCGGCCTCGTTATTCTCCATCTTCGTCGCTTCTGGAGTTAAGGTCCGATTCGTCAAAACCAACTTTGCCATCGCCGAGAACCAGATCAATCTTGGAAGATTTGAAAACCTTGTCGCCCGGATTGAGCTTTTTGCCATTTAGGCGCATTTCCAGAACCATATCACGACCAAGATAGGGTTTGTAAATTACGGTTCCTTCTTCGAGCCCAAGCGCTTGTAGCGTTGGGACTGCTTGTCGATAAGTTCTTTCTATGAGATTCGGTATAACAACCGTTGTAAATCCCGAGGAGTTTATTTTAAGATAAATTTTTCGACCTTCCTTTACCTTATCCCCTGGAATCGGTTCTTGTTCCACCACCGAATGTTTCGGAAAGTCCTTTCGATAATCGACGCTGTCAAGGATAATATATTCCAGATGCACCTCATCGAGCTTTGCCTTCACTTGCGCTTCGGACATTTTTGAAAGTTCGGGCACCTGAATTTCTGCTCCATGATCTGTGGAATACGTGAGATAGTGCAGAAAAAGATAGACCAACAAAAAGACGAGCACGACGGCAATGAGTATCTGTATGTAAAAATGTTTGCTGGTAAAATATTCGCGAAAGCGCATGGATTTTTGTTTGCCCAAAGATATAAATTGTAAACAGTAATTAAAAAGTGATAATTTTGTTTGCGGGAGAAGATTTTGTTTCCGGTTTGAAGTCTCAGGTTTGAAGTTTCGTGCAATTGTTGTCAACTTGATGCCTTAAACCTGAAGCATTTTTTTCTCAAATTAACCAATACTATAGAATGAAGAACGTTGCCGTGATTATGGGAGGTTATTCTAGCGAGTTCGGGATCTCGATATTGAGCGGAACCGTTGTCTGCAATTCGCTTGACGCAAAAGATTATAATATTTTTAAGGTTCTGATAAAGCCCGAAGGTTGGTACGGGATTGTGAACGGCAATGAAATCATGATCGACAAAAATGATTTTTCGCTCATGGCAAATGGTTCAAAAATCACCTTCGATGTTATCTTCAACGCCGTTCATGGCACGCCCGGCGAGGATGGTTTGCTCCAAGCCTATTTTGAACTGCTCAACATTCCGCAGACTTCCTGCGACTATTATCAAGCCGCGCTCACTTTCAACAAGCGCGATCTGATTTCGGTTTTAAAACCTTACGGCATAAAATCGGCTACCTCGTATTATCTGAACAAAGGCGAGCATATTGATACCGACGCAATTGTCGCCGCGGTCGGCTTGCCATGTTTTGTTAAACCAAATCGTTCGGGATCGAGCTTTGGCATAAGCAAGGTCAAGCACGCCGCCGAATTGCCCATTGCCATTGAAGTTGCTTATAAAGAAGACAACGAAATCCTCATCGAGAGTTTTCTCGACGGCGTCGAAGTTTCTGTCGGCGTGATCCATTACAAAGGAGAAATCAAGGTTTTGCCGTTGACTGAAATCGTACCTGAAAACGAATTCTTTGATT
Organism: Flavobacteriales bacterium; assembly: GCA_038234025.1. Taxonomy (GTDB): domain Bacteria; phylum Bacteroidota; class Bacteroidia; order Flavobacteriales; family Flavobacteriaceae; genus Flavobacterium. The sequence continues at coordinate 9,200 of JBBSUW010000065.1, read as the reverse complement.
ATGATGCAAAATATCATGGAAAATCGCAGGAAATAACGCCGGCGAGAATATCGGAGGAACTTTCGCAAAAAGTGGGCGACATCGCCAAAAAAGCCTACGAAATCTTGAAAATGAAAGGTTTCTCACGAAGCGAATTTATCATTGTAAATAATGAACCATTCATGCTAGAGATGAACACCGTGCCTGGAATGACGGCCGAATCATTGATTCCGCAGCAAGCCGCGGCGGCCGGAATCTCGCTGCGAGAACTGTTCTCAAACGCCATCGAATCGGCCATAAAACGCAAAGCCAATGTTTGAGCTTTTTGACCCGAAACGAATGTTCATGATGGATTTGCCACCAATTTTCTTGGTGGAGGTTGCCTTCCGTTCTGCAGTTACATTCATCATTTTGTTGCTCGTCATAAAAATGACTGGCAAGCGCGGCGTTCGCCAGCTTTCCATTTTTGAAACCGTGATCATCATCGCGCTCGGTTCTGCCGCCGGGGATCCAATGTTCTACGAAGACGTTGGGCTTGTCCCTGCTTTTGTTGTTTTTCTCGTCGTGATTCTGCTGTATCGCGGAATCACCTACCTTACGGGAAAGAGCAAAAAGTTCGAGATTTTTATGGAAGGTGAAGTGCAATGCCTTATCAACGATGGGCGTTTTGCGTCCGATTCTTTTGGAAAGGAAAACCTCGCGCAGGACGAATTTTTTTCTGAACTGCGGATGCAATCCATTGAGCATCTAGGCCAGGTAAAACATGCCTATCTTGAAACAACGGGCGAAGTGAGCATTTATTTTTATGCCGATCAAGATGTAAAGCATGGACTTCCGATCATTCCACAACAGTTCTGTAAAAAGAGCAAACTGATCGTGGACACAGATATTTATGCCTGCACTTTTTGCGGAAACGCCGAAAGGCAAAGTCCGGGCGTTGCCAAATGCGAGGTTTGCGGTCGTGAAGAATGGGTAAAAGCAATTGATTCAAAGCGTATTTCCTAAAAATTATTGATTATGAGAAAAGCAGTTTTCCCCGGTTCGTTCGATCCGATCACGCTCGGGCATTTTGACATTATAAACCGCGCGATTCCACTATTTGACGAAATCGTGATTGCTGTTGGCGTAAATGCGGACAAAAAATATATGTTCGATCTTGACACCCGAATAAAATTTATTGAGGATTCTTTCAAGCACGAAAAATCCGTGAGCGTAGTATCCTACAAAGGTTTGACAATTGATCTTTGCCGAGATTTGAACGCCGATTTCATACTTCGCGGACTACGGAATCCCGCCGATTTTGAATTCGAGAAAGCCATCGCGCACACCAATAGAACACTCTCCAAAATCGAGACGGTCTTTTTGCTGACCGCGGCTAGGACATCGTTCATCAGTTCGAGCATTGTTCGCGATGTTATCAGAAATGGCGGCGATTATTCGGTGCTTGTTCCCGACGCCGTTATTGTAAAATAATAATGGCTTTCGCCGAAAAGATTTCGACTATGGGCAAATATCTATTTATCCTGATAATCTTCAACCTTTCGATGGCACAGAAAAATCAAGCATTCCTCACGGTTTTTGAAAAAGGAAACGGCAATCAGTCGGCGACCTATTCCGAAACAATCGACTATTACAAAGCGCTCTCAAAACAATTTTCGACAATTTCGATGGAAGATAGCGGAATGACCGATAGTGGATTTCCGTTGAATGTTGTGGTTTATGAATCTTCAAAAATCTCGAAGAACGCAATCACAATTTTGTTAAACAATGGCATTCACGCCGGTGAACCAGATGGAATCGATGCCACGATGATGCTTTTTCGGGATTTGGCGATGGGAAAAATCGATGTTCCGAACCATGTAAAAGTCGTCACGATTCCAGTCTATAATATTGGCGGCGCGCTCAACAGGAATTCGACTTCACGAGTGAATCAAGATGGTCCGGAACAATATGGCTTTCGCGGAAACGCGCGCAATTTTGATCTCAATCGCGATTTTATAAAAGCCGACACCAGAAACACTTTGGGGTTTTACGAGATTTTCCACAAATATGATCCGGCGATTTTCATAGACAACCACGTTAGCAATGGCGCTGATTATCAATATACTCTTACTTATATTCAAACGCAACAGGACAAGCTTGGCAAACCCCTTGGCGAATATCTTGACAAAAAAATGATGCCCGAATTTGTCGCTGCGATGAAAGCCAAGAAAATAGACATGACGCCGTATGTGAATGTTTGGCGCGACACGCCTGACAAGGGTTTCCAACAATTTTTTGAAAGCCCGCGATATGCAACGGGTTACGCCGCGCTGTTCAACACCATCGGTTTTGTGGTCGAAACGCACATGCTCAAAAAATATGCTGATCGTGTTGCCGTGACGTATTCTTTTATGGAAGAGATGATTGCTTACGCCAATTCAAATTCCGCCGAAATAAAATCGAAACAGCAACAAAATCTCCAGCAGTTTTTGGACGCAAAATCATACGCCGTTCAATGGAAAATCGATTCTTTAAAGGTTGACAAAATCCATTTTCTCGGTTACGAAGGCATTCGAAAAAAGAGCGACGTTACCACCGGCGACCGACTTTTTTACGACCGTAACAAACCCTATGATAAGGAAATCGATTATTACAAAACCTATAAATCGACAAAGTTTGTTGACGTTCCAAAAGCATATTTGATTCCGAAAGGCAAATGGAAAGTAATTGATTTACTGGAAGCCAATAATATTATCCTGACTTTAATTAAAGAAGAACAATTAATTGATGTTGAGGCGTATCACATAGAAAAATACCATACCGCTAAGCAACCTTATGAAGGACATTACCCACATTATGGAACCACGGTTTCAAAATCGAATATAAAAATCCAGGCGCAAATCGGAGATTATTTGGTGGAAACAAATCAGCCGGGCATTCGATATTTATTGGAAACACTGGAACCCGAAGCGACAGACAGTTTTTTCAATTGGAATTACTTCGATACGATTCTTCAGCAAAAAGAAGGTTTTTCAGATTATGTTTTTGAAGATCTTGCAGCAAAATTTTTATTGGAAAATCCAAAAATAAAACAGCAACTTTTGGATGAAATGAAGAAGGATTCAACGTTGGAAAGAAGCCCCGAAAACCAATTGGATTGGGTTTACAAACATTCGCCATATTATGAAAGCGCTTACCTCGCCTATCCTATTTATAGGATTTTTAAATAATTACTCAAAAAGCAACTTGATATTTTCATAAGAATTTCTGAGCGCCTGCTTGACTTGGGCGGGATTCATCCAGACGACCTTCTCGATGCCTTCCTCATCTTGTGGCGTCAATTCGCCTTCATAATCAGTGTTCATTTCAAACCAGTGCGTAATCTTTAATTTGTACTTGCCGTTGCGCTTGAAAACATGGTAGGTTTTGCAAATTTTATCACCAACAATTAAATTTTTAGCACCAGTTTCTTCCTCAACCTCTCTCGCGGCAGTTTCGGAAATTTCCTCGCCTTTTTCCGTGCCACCTTTTGGAAGATCCCATTTTCCATTGCGAAATATAAAAAGCACATCACCATTTCTGTTGTAAACAAGGCCTCCGCCCGCTTTTTGAACGGGAATCTTCGACTTGAAGATTTTCATCATTTCCTTCTCGTCAGGATAATATAGATAGGCCTTATTAATTTTGTTCTGGAAAATTTTCAGAATAAGCTGTTCGATATCAATGCTCTCAAGCAAGAAGAGCTGAAAATCGGTCTCTTTGTGCAACTCATTTGTGAGGAAAAGTGGTTTGTCGTTCACAAAAACTTTATACATTTGCAGGTATGATTTTTAACAAGGAAACGGCCGAAAAAGCAGCTGAACTGCTTCTGCAAATAAATGCAATTAAATTGAATCCCAAAAATCCATTTACCTGGGCTTCGGGCTGGAAATCCCCTATCTATTGCGACAATCGCCTCACCCTATCATTTCCGCCCATCCGAAATTACATAAGGGAAGAACTTGCAAAGAACATCGAGAAAATCCACGGAAAGCCCGATGTCATTGCCGGTGTTGCCACTGGAGCAATCGGAATTGGCGTTCTTGTTGCCGAATATTTGGGACTTCCATTTGTTTATGTTCGTCCGGAAGCCAAAAAACATGGCCGCCAGAACAAGATCGAAGGTTTTTTGCAAAGAGGGCAAAATGTTGTGGTTGTTGAAGATTTGATTTCGACGGGACAAAGCAGTCTCCAAGCCGTTGAAGCTCTGCGCGAGGCTGGGGCAAATGTCAAAGGAATGGTCGCGATCTTCACATATGGATTTGATGTTGCCGAGAAGAATTTCAAGCACGAAAATGTCGAATTGAACACACTTTCAGATTACGAAAACCTTTTGAATTTGGCTGTTGCCAAAAGATACATCACAGAAAGCGAACAGATTACACTTCAGGAATGGAAAATGAGTCCTGAAGAATGGAACGTTCCGGTCTAAAGTTCTGAAAAAATTATCCTAAATGAATCTACAAAGTCCAAGAACCATCGTCGATAGATCACAGCAGGAACTTTTTGATATGCTTTCGGATGTCAAGAATTTTGAGAAACTGATGCCCGACAGCATCGCGAAATTCGAGATGATCGGCGATGATGCTTTTATTTTTGGATTGAAGGGAATGCCCGAAATCAAGTTGAAAATGAAGGAGAAATCAGCACCGAACAAAATCGTTCTCGGTGCGGCGAGCGACAAACTTCCGTTCACGCTCACGGCTGATATAAAAGATGAAAGTGATTCAAAATCTTCGGTGCAACTGCTTTTTGAGGGCGAGTTCAACGCGATGATGGCAATGATGGTAAAAGGCCCTATCACAAAATTCATCGAAACCCTCTCGGGAAATATGGGCAAGCTTTAGTCGTTGACCATAAGAATTTCCTTGTTCGCGAATTCGACGATTGTATCATCAATAATTATTACAAGCTTTCCATTAGCGGAAACACCGATGATTTTCCCTATAAATTCTGAACCATTTTTCGCGTAAGCAAATTTTGAAAATTCATTTTTTCTGTAAAGATGGTTGTGATAATTGACCCAAATAATCTCCTTTCCTTCTGAAACTTCATTTGCGCCAGAAATTACTTTGCGCGTTAGCGAATCAAAGATTTCTTCCACATCAAAAGTTTTTCCAGAAACATTTTTCATCGAAGTCGCATTTGGCAAGCCAAGAAAATCTTCCTGATTGACATTTAGACCAATGCCGACTATCGACCAGATTTCGCCATTTGAGCCAAAGAGATTTTCAATCAATAAGCCCGCGATTTTCCCGCCTTCTGCCATAATGTCGTTTGGCCATTTTATCTCGATCAGGTTTTCTCCGCAAAAAGTAGAAACAATTTCGCGAACCGAAAGACAAACCGTTGCGTTCAACGCAAGAAAATCTACTTCAAATCCTTTGTCGAATTTTAACAAAACACTGCACGTTAAGCTTTTGGATGCTTCGCTTGCCCATTTTGCGCCCATTTGACCTTTGCCGTTGGTTTGGTTCACCGCAAAAACAGCGTCGTTGTCTTTTGCAAAACCACCCTTGATACTTCTTTTTGAGAATTCATTGGTGGAATCTATGGCATCGAGTTTGATTGTTCGCATATAAGAAGTAATTAGGCGGCGTTTAATCTTATGTTAAGGTTCAAAATGGAGCGTAAATTATGGTAACTTCGCAAACTTATACAAAAATAATAAATGACCAAAAAGCCCGTCAACAACGACCTTTTGCTAGCCAATATAATCAAGGGAATCGAAGAGGTCAAAGGTAACAACATCGACATTCTCGACCTTCGCGAAATCGACAATTCTGCATGCGATTATTTCATAATCTGCAATGGCAATTCAAATACACAAGTAAGCGCCATCGTGACTTCGGTGCAAAAAACGGTATCAAAAGAACTTCATGACAAACCTTGGCACGTTGAGGGCAGCGATAATGCCGAATGGGTTTTAATGGATTACGTGAATGTTGTGGTGCATGTTTTCCAGAAACACATTCGCCAATATTACGATATCGAAAGTTTGTGGGGAGACGCAAAAATCACCTCCATTCCAAGCAACTATTAACGACCTATTCCCATAATGGCAAACGATAACAAACCTACACCAAACAAGTTCAGGATCAGTCCGTGGTTTATTTACGGCGGCGCTATCTTGATTTTTCTCGCCATAAACTTTGTGAGCGGAAGCTCTTCGTTCAACGAACCTGCCAAAACGTCTTCTTCAAAATTCAATGTGTTTCTTGAGGAGGGCGATGTGCAGAAAGTGGTGATTTTCAACAAATCTGAAGCAGAGGTATATCTCACCGAAAAAGCGCTGAAGGAAGATAAGCACAAGGCTGTCGCCAAGAACTTATTAGATCAAGAAAATAAAGGACCTCACTATGTTTTTGATATAGGCAATGATGAAATATTCCAGAACAATCTTGAAAAAGCGGTACAGGAAGGTCGTTTAAAAGATTATAGTTTTCAGGCAAAGAACAATTGGACCGAAATTTTGTTCGGTCTTTTGCCAATCATCGTGCTTGTTGCGCTCTGGATTTTTATTATGCGACGAATGAGCGGCGGCGGCGGCGGCGGCGGGGGCGGCCAATTATTTAATATTGGAAAGTCAAAAGCAAAGCTATTTGACGAAAAAACCGACATTAAGACAACGTTCAAGGATGTCGCGGGGCTTGAAGGCGCAAAGGAGGAAATTCAAGAAATCGTTGAATTCTTAAAAAATCCGGAAAAATACACCAATTTGGGCGGTAAAATCCCTAAAGGCGCACTGCTGGTCGGTCCACCTGGAACAGGAAAAACACTTTTGGCGAAGGCCGTGGCCGGAGAAGCAAAAGTTCCGTTCTTCTCGCTTTCCGGTAGTGATTTTGTCGAAATGTTCGTTGGTGTCGGCGCTTCTCGGGTTCGAGATCTTTTCAAGCAGGCAAAAGAAAAATCGCCCGCAATCATCTTCATCGACGAAATCGACGCCGTAGGACGCGCACGTGGCAAGAGCAATATGTCTGGTTCAAATGACGAGCGCGAAAATACACTGAACCAACTGCTTACAGAAATGGATGGGTTTGGCACAAACTCAAATGTAATTGTTCTGGCAGCTACAAACCGCGCTGATGTTCTTGATAAAGCCTTGATGCGCGCCGGACGTTTTGACCGACAGATTTTTGTCGATCTTCCGGACATTCGCGAGCGCAAGGAAATATTTGAAGTGCATTTGGCACCGCTCAAAAAAGTCGAAGGACTTGACACCGACTTCTTGGCAAAGCAAACGCCGGGGTTTTCGGGCGCGGATATCGCCAATGTCTGCAACGAAGCTGCGTTGATCGCCGCACGAAAAGACAAGACTGCCGTTGACAAACAGGATTTTCTCGATGCTGTTGACCGAATTGTTGGTGGGCTTGAAAAGAAGAACAAAATCGTTACACCCGAAGAAAAAAAGGCAATCGCGATACACGAAGCCGGCCACGCAACCGTAAGTTGGATGCTTGAGCATGCAGCGCCGCTTGTAAAAGTTACAATCGTTCCGCGCGGACAAAGTCTTGGCGCAGCTTGGTACTTGCCAGAGGAAAGACTTATTGTTCGACCGGATCAAATGCTAGACGAAATGTGCGCGACGATGGGCGGCCGTGCCGCCGAAAGGGTAACGTTCAACCGAATTTCTACAGGCGCGCTCAGCGATCTTGAAAAGGTCACGAAACAAGCTCGCGCAATGGTTACGATCTACGGTCTAAATGAGAAAATCGGCAACGTAACATACTATGATTCGACAGGGCAAAGCGAATACAGCTTTTCGAGGCCCTATTCTGAAGATACCGCTATGATCATCGATAAGGAAATCTCATTGCTTATCGAAAGCCAGTACTTGCGGGCAATCAAAATTTTGGAAGAGAACAAGGACAAGCTCAACAAGCTCGCCGATATTCTTATAGAAAAGGAAGTCATATTCAAGGATGACCTTGAGGCAATTTTTGGTGCAAGGACTTTTGATGCCAACCTTCGTGAGAAAACCTCGACCATCTAAAAAAGCTTGCGGACGCGACATATCGAAAAATCTTGATGCAAATAACCGTTTGAACCAAGATTTTTTTATCTTTGGTTCGCCTCACCAAGACCAAACAGATAACGGAAATTATGAGTATTTTTAAAAAACTTTTCGGTGTTGGCGAAACATCCGAATCGGAAAGAGAAAGCGAGTTCAATGCTAGACAACAATTGGACAGCGCTCCCATCGATGAAAAATTCACACATAATTTCAAAAAGAACGGCGGCAAATTCCTATACTGCGAAAATCTCAACGAGCTCAAAACGCAGTTTGAGAACATTCTGGAGGAGAATGATTGGTTCGAAGCCGAAGCAATGTGCCTTGAGCCGAAACTTTACTCGATGCTCGACGATAATAATGTGAGCTACGCTAATGTGGCAGAGCCCAAATTCCTGCTTGCAAGTTGTGAAAATTTGATTGCAGACGAAGGCGCGATACTTTTCTCGAGCAACCAAATCAAGCAGAACAAACCAAGCGAACTGCCTTCCAATATGGTGATAATCGCGACCACGAGCCAATTGCTGGACTCAAAAACCGACAGTATGTGCGAAATCAAAAAGCGCTACGACAGGAATTATCCCACGAATATTACCGCCATCAAATATTTTGAAAAGGCCAAAGAAGAAGATTTTCTTCAATATGGAAGCACGCCAAAAAACCTGTATCTGCTTCTTTTGGAAGACCTTTAAGACATGAATGAAACCGTTACCAGAACGATTTCGGGAATTGTCTACATTCTTATACTGATAACTTTCTCGCTTTACCTACCGACGTTCATCGTGTTGTTCGCGGCGTTTATGCTCATCGCTATTTGGGAATTCTGCAATCTTGTGCAGCTTTCTAAAATTCCCGCCATCATAATCGGAATCGCTTTATTCTTGCTGTTCGCATTTTTTGGAACCACTATCGAAACCAAATGGTACTTGATCGCCGCAAGCGTTGCAGTTGCGGTCAAATGTATATTATTTATGATTGTCGAGCGAAAAGCCTATTTGGACGAAACCTCAAAATATGTTTACTTGATCGGATATGTGATCATACCTTTTATCATTATCACGAAATTGCCATTCGTTTCAGGTTTTTTTGACCCACGAATCATCATCGGAATATTCTTGCTCATTTGGACCAACGATACATTTGCATATTTGACAGGCAAAAGTTTTGGCAAACGAAAATTATTTGAACG
>JBBSUW010000064.1:0-16693 GCA_038234025.1 Flavobacteriales bacterium | reverse complement strand
GATTTTTATTTTACAAAAGGAAAAGCGTCATCCTTGGTGAGCAAATCGATCGTCGTCTGATTTTTGCGTGAGCACAACATATCTCAAAAAACCGTATTGACCAATGCCAAATAGGATAATTCCTATTGGTTTAAAAAATTCATTGTAAAAAAAATAATTGTCCAGAACGAATATCACATTGTTCACCGCCAAAAAAAGCAATGATATCAATAACCACGTATTCTCGATATTCTCGTCAAAAATATATTTGGCGAGCGCAATGCCAACAAGCAACGAAATGAACACCGCATTGAAAACAGCCAGATAAATATTGGCGCCGAGGCCTTCCGCCGTCAATGAAATCAAGTAAAGAAAGCCGCACAAGAAAGGAAGCGACGCAAGAAGGCAAGCAAACGGCCTGATGATGTTTATGTTCTTGAATATGATTATGATGGTGAAAATGCGGAACATGGTAAAAAACAATATCGTATAGAAAATGGAAGCTTCGGTGTTCCAGATCATAAAAATATTGGAAATTCCTACTGTCGTGAGCGCCAGCACATAGTTCAGCAACAATCGTTTGGCCATTGAAACGTAAAGCAAAAACAATATTGGGATTGAAATCGGTCTCAGAAAAAGATTGCCAAGTTCATTGGAAAAAAAAGACGATGCTGCAAGCAGCAAAACCGTGGCCGAATAGAGCAGCGCAAGATTTCGTGTCATCTGGTATTTTGCTGGAAAATTCATGACTGTTTTTCACTTTCCTCCAAAAATTTATAAAATGCAAAATGAGCAAAAGAAAATATCAATGCCGACATTGGTGGAAAAACAACATTCGGGAGATAGTACTTTTGGATAATAAATAGAAAGATGACCATCCCAAAAAGCATCGCGCTTATAACGAAGTACGAGCTGATCTTATCGTCGATCATAATGTAATTTGACAGCGCAAGACCGCACAAAACCGACATCAGAACGCCATTTGTGATTGCAGGATAAAGGCTTTGGCCCATTGCGCCCATCGTCAGATAGAGCAAACAGGAATAGATGAACAGAAATGGTATTGTCGCTACCACAAACGGCAACAAATAGATTTTATCAATGGTCTTGGCCGCGATCAAGATGATCATGACGCTGAAAACAATGAAGGAAACGATTCCGATCAGCAGAAATTGGGGGCTGGTGAAAAGAAAAAGTATGTTGGAACTAACCGCCGCAAGTAGTGCGATCAAGTAAAGAATATTTGGACGCTTTGTTCCGCACAAATAAAGAACCATCAAGGTTGGGATAAGAAATGGTTTGATCAACATAATCATCTCCTGTTCTCGCAGAAATTCGGAAACCACTAGCACGAATGCAACTGCAAAGTAGATCGCAATCAATGTTCGATGTAATATTTTCCGCTTCATCATCAGTGCGTTTCCAATTTTCGGTTTTCCGCTATGATACAGAATTTATAAAATGCGTAGAAAGCGCTCAGGTTCAACGGTATGACCAAGGGAGCAAATACCGTCAATCCCAACATCGCACCATAATAATTTTCGATGAACGAAACAAAACTCCAGCCCAGAAACAGAAGCGCGCTGATGAGCAAAATCGAGTTTTCACGGTTTTCGGTTTTGATGAACAAAAGTGCTGCCGTAGCTGCGTAAATAGAAACGAGGATGCTTTGAACAATCACGACCGTCCGATCAAACGATGTCATATCGGTGGTGATGTTCGCAAAATAAAAGAACATCAAGAACAGCGGAGCCGATATCAGCCAAGCCACGGAATAGCTATAAATCCTCACAAGCTTGAACATTGCCCAGAGCACGATCGACAGCTCGATGATCAAGGCGACAACACCAAGGCGATTCCAAAACAACATACCATTTCCGACCAACAGGATCGATAGTGCCAAAACAATAGAAAGGAGTATGAACCAAGATCCTTTCACGGTCGAATTTCTGAAATAAAGAACCCCGAGAATGACGGTTGCCAAGAGCTGAAGCGCTATTGACAGCGAATCGTAAAACAAGAACCTTGAGATCATCGCTGAAAATACGGCCACAAAAAACAGGGCGCTCAAAAATCTTTCTATATGTCTGCTCTTGGAGTCCATCTGTGGTTTGAGTGATTAAAAGTACTCATTTTTGATCAGCCAAGTCAAAATATTGCCTAACATTGAGAAGTTCTTCAATCACGCTATCAAATTCTGAAATTCCTTTTCCGAAATAATCTTGATGCCCAAGTGCTGTGCTTTCTGAAGTTTTGCCGGACCCATATTTTCGCCCGCGATCAGATAATCTGTTTTTGATGAAATTGAAGAGCCCACTTTTCCGCCGTTCAGCTCGATTGCTTCTTTTAGACCATCGCGCGAATAAATCACGAAAACACCCGAGACAACGATTGTTTTACCCTCCAATTTATTGGTCGCTCCCACTCGATTGTCAGCTTCTGATTCAAGTTGCACGCCATGCGATTTCAATCTTTCGATTATCTCTATATTTTCGGCATTCGCAAAAAAACCGACCACGCTCTGTGCGATTTTTTCTCCTATCTCATTCACGGAAATCAAATCTTCTGTTGTGGCTTTCGCCAAATTGTCAATCGATTTGTAGTGTCCCGCGAGTTTCTTTGCAACGGTCTCGCCGACAAATCTGATTCCCAGTCCGAACAGTACGCGATGGAAAGGAATCTGGCTCGAGGCCGAAATGCCATCGATGATATTCTCCGCCGTCTTCTGTGCGATGCGCTCCAGCGGCAAAAGGTCAGCGATCGAAAGCCGGTACAGGTCTGCATAGTTTTTCACCAGGCCATTGTTGTACAACAGCGCGATGGTTTCTCCGCCAAGCCCATCGATGTCCAACGCTTTCCTCGAAATGTAATGCTCGATGCGTCCGATGATCTGAGGAGGACAACCGTAGAAGTTGGGACAGAAATGCTGTGCCTCGCCAAAATTCCTAACAAGCAACGTCTCGCATTCAGGACAGTTCTCTATATATTTTATCGGCTGGGAGTCGGCGCTCCTTTTGGAAAGATCAACCTCTATGATCTTGGGAATGATCTCGCCTCCTTTTTCGACAAAGACCGTATCGTTAACCCGAAGACCAAGTTTCTCGATTTGGTCAGCATTGTGCAGCGAAGCGCGCTTTACCGTGGTTCCGGCAAGTTGAACCGGTTCAAGATTTGCCACTGGCGTGATCGCGCCCGTTCGGCCAACCTGATAGCTCACGGCATTCAATAGTGTCGAAACGCGCTCGCTCTTGAATTTGTACGCAATCGCCCAGCGCGGCGACTTTGCGGTATGACCAAGTTCGTCCTGAAGATGAAGGTTGTTGACCTTGATCACAACGCCATCGGTTTCGTACGGAAGTTCGCTTCGCTTGGAATCCCAAATGCCCAAAAACTCAATTATATCTTCTGTCGACGAAGCTTTAAAAAGCTGCTCGGGAATTTTGAATCCCCAATCTCTGGCTTTTGTAAGAGCTTCAAAATGTGTCTGGAAAATGTTCTTAGAAGTCAGCACAGCATAAATCAAGCATTCGAGCGGACGTTTTGCAACGATGGCACTGTCCTGAAGTTTCAAACTTCCCGAAGCCGTGTTGCGTGGATTTGAATACGGTGCTTCGCCAATATCGATAAGTTCTTGGTTCATTTTTTCAAAACCTTCAAAAGGGAGGACAATTTCACCACGAACCTCGAGCATATCGGGAATGTCCTCACCTGAAAGTTTCAAGGGAACAGATTTTATCGTTCTTATATTTTGTGTGACATCATCGCCCTGAACGCCATCGCCCCTGGTGGCCGCGCGGACCAAATTTCCCTTTTCATAAATAATGCTTATCGAAGCGCCATCGTATTTCAGTTCGCAGGTAAAATCGGTTTCAACATCGCCAAGGATCTTGTCGACACGGTTTTGCCAATTCCCCAGTTCCTCTTTGCTGTACGAATTTTCCAGCGAGTACATTCGCTGAAGGTGCTTGACTGTCTTAAAATTTTTGGTCACGCTGCCGCCAACGCGCTGTGTGGGAGAATTTGCATCAAAATAGTCTGGATGTTCGGTTTCGAGCTTTTGAAGTTCCTTTAGTATTGCATCAAAATCAAAATCTGAAATTGACGGATTGTCGAGAACGTAATAATTGTGGTTGTGCATTGAAAGTTCGCTGCGAAGCTGCTCTATTCGTGACTTGATATCCATATCCGATTATGTTTTTATGATATTGTCGATTTGCATATAAAGCGCGCCATCGCTCAAGAAAGCACCTTGTTCTATTAGGTCGAAGATTTCGCGGTTTCGGTCTTCGCCAAAATCCTTTTTCCCAATGCGCATTTCCACATCATCGGTGAACATATTGTCCGAAAGCCATTGAAGACCTTGGGGCGTGAGAAAATCAACTTCTGCATTTGAGACCTTCAGCACGATCGACTTTATCTTTGTTTCGCTGCACCTAAACAGGAAAATATGGTTCGTGGCAAAATGTTCCATAAACTCCGTCCTTGTTAGAACGCCTTCCCAAATCATATCGGAAAATACGTCAAGTTCCTGTTCTGCAATTTCTGGTTGTTTGGATTTGATGTCGTCCCATTCGGCCTTGTCGATGGATTGTGTGGCGAGAAAATTTATGAATTCAGGATGCAGTTCCTCAAATTGTTCTTTTGATAATCGGGCGTATTTCATGTGAATGTTTGTTGTCCATGAAATTAAGAACAATATTGGTGCAAACAAAAAATCCCGGCGCTAACCGGGATTTTGATAATAAAGAAATATGCTTAGACTGTTTCTGCAACCACCTCGTAGGGAAGTTCGATCATAACATCGCGGTGCAACCTTACGGTAGCCATATATTTTCCGGTGCGCTTCACGATTCCCGAAGTAATGTACTTGCGATCGATTGACTGTCCTTCTTTCTCAAGTGCTTCGGCAATGTCGATATTGGTGATCGAACCAAAAAGTTTGTCTCCGCTACCGGTTTTAGCCGTAAGCTTAAGATCAAGTGCTTTAAGTTTTTCTGCCGTTGCGTTTGCCTCATCAACAACTTTAGCTTCTTTATGCGCTTTTTGTCGAAGATTTTCGGCCAAAACTTTTTTTGCAGAAGGTGTCGCCATATGAGCGTGGCCTTGTGGTATTAGGAAGTTGCGGCCGTATCCAGGCTTTACTGTTACGATATCGTCCTTGAAGCCAAGATTTTGAACGTCGTTTTTTAATATAATTTCCATAATTCTGTTCCTTGTTATTTAAGTAAATCCGCCACGTAAGGCATGAGTGCAAGGTGACGCGCTCTTTTGACAGCCACGGACACTTTGCGTTGAAACTTCAGTGATGTTCCGGTAAGACGGCGCGGAAGAAGTTTTCCCTGCTCGTTAACAAACCTTAATAGGAAGTCAGCGTCCTTGTAATCTACGTACTTGATGCCCGACTTTTTGAACATACAGTATTTCTTCTGTTTGCTCGTTTCGATATTTAATGGCGTTAAGTAGCGGATGTCGCCATCTTTTTTTCCTCTAGCCGATTGTTCTATAGTTGCCATAATTAAGATTTTGCTGCTTTAAGTTTGGTTCTTCTTCTCTCTGCCCAGGAAATGGCGTGCTTGTCGAGCGATACGGTAAGAAATCGCATGATGCGCTCGTCACGTCTAAACTCGGTTTCGAATGGAAGCAGCACATCGCCTGCCACTGTGTACTCAAAAAGATGGTAAAAACCACTCTTCTTGTTCTGGATTTCGTAGGCCATTTTTTTCAAGCCCCAATCCTCTTTTGAAATCATTTCCGCACCACGCGATGTAAGAAATTCCTCGAATTTGCTTACTGTTTCCTTTACCTGGGTCTCAGATAAAACGGGATTTAGAATGAAAACAGTTTCATAATGATTCATAAATTCGTCTTTAAAAAGTTAAAATGGGTGCAAAAGTAATAAATTAATTTGAACCTACAGGCGAAAACAAACTTTATTCGTTGTATGGCAAAAAAATCCGATAAACGTTAGGCTGGCTTGAAAAAACAATTTACTTTCGCTCTACCAAATCTATAATAACTAATAATTATGAAACTAAATTGTGTCGTTGTCGATGACAGTTCCATCCAGAGGATGATCATCGCAAAGTTAGTGAATAATCACCCAAACCTGCATTTGGTCGGTGATTTTTCGAATGCCATTGAGGCAAAGAACTGTATGTCAGTTCATACCGTTGACCTTATATTTCTCGATATCGAGATGCCGGTCATAAGCGGTTTTGATTTTCTTGACGGATTGAAGGTAAAACCCCAAATCATCTTTATCACGTCAAAAGCCGAGTATGCAATGAAAGCGTTCGATTACGACGCGACGGACTACCTACAGAAACCGATCGCACTCGACCGTTTCAATGCTTCGGTGAAACGGGCAATGGACTTCCATCTGCTCAAGAAAGAAAACCAGGAAGAAGATGGTGACCACATCTTTATAAAGAGCAACCTGAAAAAACTAAAGGTCTTTACCTCAAAAATCAAATGGATCGAAGCTTTTGGCGACTATGTAAAAGTTGTAACCGAAGAAGACAGCAATCTTGTGCTCTCGACCATGAAATCCTTTGAAAAAGACTTGAGCAAGGACAAGTTCATCCGCGTCCACAAGTCCTACATCATCAATATCGACAAGGTGGAGAGGTTCAACAGCAAGTTCGCGGAGATCGGCATCACCAAGATTCCATTGAGCCGGAACAAGAAAGAAGATCTTGTGAGAGCACTTGCTATTGCTTAAAAATCTACGTTGACGGTCACCTTTATCGACCTGAATGATGCAACAGCCCCAAAACTATTCAGAATTTTCTGGATAGTTTTTTTTATGGCCGAACCGTTCAAATCTATCGGATATTTTATGATGATCGTTCGTATATATTCATTGCGTATTCGGCTAATCGCAGGTTCTTCTGGGCCAAGAACCGGGAATGGAAGATTCTGGCGAAGAACTTCGGCAAGCCATTTGGATCCATCTGAATTTTTTTCAAAATTGCGGTTGCGAAGCGTCAGCTTGATAACCTTGAAAAATGGCGGATAGCCGTAAATCTTTCGTTCATGAAGCTGCTCTTTGTACATCGTCTCATATTTTCCATCCAAGACCTGCTGAATGATCGGATGCGCTGGATTGTATGTCTGAATTATAACCTCGCCTTTTTTTTCGGATCTTCCTGCCCGACCACTAACCTGTGTGAGCATTTGAAATGTTCTTTCCAGAGCCCGATAATCCGGGTGATAGAGCATATTGTCAGCGTTCATTATTCCAACGAGTGTCACATTTTCAAAATCCAAGCCCTTTGCCAGCATTTGCGTGCCCACCAAAATGTCGACTTCACGGTTCTTGAAACTGTCGATAATGTTCTCAAAACCGAATTTTCCGCGGGTCGTATCATGATCCATTCTACCGATGCGGGCTTTGGGAAACAAAGTGGCAAGTTCGAGCTGCACTTGTTCCGTTCCGAAACCCTTTGTTGAAAGTTCGGGGCTAGAACATTGATGGCAATTTGTGGGATTTGCCATTGTGTAACCGCAGTAATGGCAGCGCAGTTGGTTCTTGTTCTTGTGAAACGTCAGGCTCACATCGCAGTTGGAGCAGTGCGGAACGTGACCGCAGGTAATGCACTCAACAACAGGTGAAAAGCCACGGCGATTTTGAAATAGAATGACCTGTTCTGCTTTTTGCAAACGTTCTTTGATAAGCTTGACAAGCGTGTCGCTGAAATGACCGACCATCATTTTTTTTGTATGTTTTTCCTTAAGGTCGACCAATGTGATCGCGGGAAGTTTGCTGTTGCCAAATCTGTGGTTGAGCGAAACAATTCCAAACTTTTCCGTTGCCGAATTGTGATAGCTTTCAATGGATGGCGTGGCCGAACCCAAAATGACTTTCGCATTATGGGCTTTTGCCAAAACCGAGGCGGCGTCGCGCGCATTGTATCGTGGCGCGGGATCAATCTGCTTGTATGTCGATTCATGCTCCTCGTCCACAATTACTAGCGAAAGTTGCTGGAAAGGCAAAAATATGGCAGAACGTGCACCAATCACAACTTGTGCATTCTCAGAATGTTTTAGAACTTGTTGCCAAACCTCTACCCTTTCATTGTTGCTGTACTTTGAATGATAAACCGCGATCTTGTTGCCAAAATATGCCGTCAAACGCGTGACAAGCTGCGTTGTGAGCGCGATTTCTGGCAACAGATAAAGAACCTGGCCGTTCCACTCGAGCGCTTCTTCAATCAATTTGATATATATCTCGGTCTTTCCGCTTGCCGTTATGCCATGCAACAGCACGATTTCTTTTTGCTCGAACTGCGATTTTATGTTTGCCAAAGCTAAATTCTGCTCAACACTCAAAATCAATTGATTGGTTAACAAAGAATCTTCAAAATTGACCCTATCTTCTTGAATGCTATATTCATTGAAGATGTTTTTTAGAATCAAAACTTTAAGTGTCGAAGCAGTTGCGCCCGAATGCTCCAGCAAGGTTTTTGCGGCAATCGGGTTTTTGTCCTTTTGCGAAAGCGCGAAGAACGACATTACGATATCCCGCTGTTTTGGCGCGCGCGAGAGTTCGTTGATCAGCGGTTCGAGAAATTGGTCATCGTTGTACAAATCATCGAGCTTGATATACTTGACAATTTTTGGCGAGAACTTCTCGATCATTTCTTCTTCAACAAGTACAAGACCCAAATCGATCAGTCGCTGAATAGTGGGAACGGCGTTTTTCTTGTCGATAATTGTTGCAACATCAGCAACATTTATGGAAGATTTGTTCTGAAGCGCTTCATACAACAACTTCTCTTCATTGTTCAAAATGATATCGGTGGCAAGCTCCTTCTTCGCGACAAGCTTTGTTTCACTGTCGAGCAAAAGGGCGGAAGGCATCGCGCTGCGGTAAACATCGCCGAGCGAGCACATATAGTAATTTGACATCCATTGCCAATGCTCGATCTGAATTTCGGTGACCACCGGATTTTCGTCAAGAATCTCGTGAATTTCCTTTGCTTCGTAAAGTTGCGGCTGATTTAGGTGAAGTTCGATGGCAAGCGCAGTGTAAATCCGGGTTTTGCCGAAGGGCACGGCAATGCGCATCCCGGGTCGAATAAAGTTATATTCTGCCTCGGAAATGCTGTAGGTAAAAAGCTTGTCGAGGGCGAGCGGCAATATGACCGACACAAAATACGGCATAGGATTGGAAAGTTTTTCTATTGGGTGCGCATCCAAGTCTGTGAACGTCCAAAAAAGGAAAAACCGACATAGCCTCTGATTTCGAGCTTGTCGTCGCCCAGCATTTTGATATGGCAATCATAGATGACTCCGCTTTCAGGATCTAGCACATTGCCATGATCGAACTCGTTGCCGGATTTTTTAAGACCGTAAATAATCGTCATTCCCAATACCGCCTTGTCTTTGTTGACGCCTTCGCACTTGCTGCATTTTTGGTCGCGCATGCTTTCCTTCAGAATGTGGACGACCTTGCCGTAATAAATTCCTTTTTTCTCAAATATCTTGACAACGGACTTCTGTTCGCCCGTCTTGTCGTCAACTGTTTTCCATTTGCCAACGATTGATTGGGACATTCCAGCAAAACAGTACATCAAGAATAAAAATGACCAATATATCTTCATGTTATTCCGAAACTTTTGAAACTCTTCTTGCCCGATCTGCATTTTTCTTAATCCGGTTGATCGATCCGTTGAGTTCAAAACCCAAAAGCAGCACAAAACAGTTTATCCAAATGTAGAACATCATGATCAATAATGTTCCGATCGAGCCATAAAGTTCGTTGTACTTTGAAAATCGAACGACCCAAATCCCAAAACCGAAGGAAGACAATATAATAAGGATTGTTGTAAAAACCGAGCCCACTGAAATGAACGAGCGGTTCTTTTCTCGTTTAGTCCCAAATTTAAAAAGTATCGAGACCGTGATCAAGATCATCGCCACAACAAAAATGTAACGGCCCAGAATGATCAGCGAGATATTTTCGCTCAGCACGTCCTGAATCTTTGTGCGCTGGAGAAAGACCTCGAACACCACGATTATGGCGATCGTTATCAAAAGGATGAACGACATTACCAAAGACATTCCTATCGCCACGGCATATTGCCTGAAAAAACCGCGCTTTTGAATTACATGCCGCGAGGTCTCGAATCCGTTCAAGATGGCGTTGAGACCATTTGCCATCAAGATTATTGATAATACAAAACCTGTTGAGAGCAATCCCGAATGGCTGTTCAGTAAAATGTCGTTGAGAATATTGGCGATCGCATCGTAAGTATTCGGCGGAACGGCTTCTTCCACAAATTGCAGAAAATCGCTCTGAAAACCTTCAATCGGGATGTATGGTATGAGGTTGAGAATGAAGAGCGCGAACGGAAAAAGAGCCATGAAGAACGTGAAGGCAATGGCAGTGGCGCGGTGCGTGACAGCGCCTTTAGTGATGCCGATGATGTAAAGCTCAAGAATATCGTACAACGAATAACCGCTCAAGGATTTGAACGTCAACCTCTGAAGTAAGGCTGCGATGCTTCCGACTACTGGAATCTTGGCAAGTTTTGCTTCAATAAGTTGGCTCACTTTTGGTTTATTTGATTGCCTTTAGACTCAGGTCCATATTGTGCACCGAATGGGTGAGCGCGCCCGACGAAATGTAATCAACGCCGCAATCTGCATAGGCTCGCACGGTTTTTTCGCTGATGTTGCCAGATGATTCTGTCAGGCATTTTGATCCGATCATTTCCACGGCCATTCGGGTTGTTTCAAAATCAAAATTATCAAGGAGAATACGGTAAATGCCATCGGATTCAAGAATTTCAGAAACCTCATCAAGATTTCTGGCTTCCACGATGATCTTGAGGTCGAGGTTCATATCTACTAGATACGAAATGGTTTTGGAAATGGCTTTTGTGATTCCGCCCGCATAATCTATGTGGTTGTCCTTGAGCATTATCATATCATAAAGTGCGTAGCGATGGTTTTGGCCGCCACCGATTTTTACCGCCCATTTTTCGGCGGCGCGAAAGCAGGGCGTGGTTTTTCGTGTATCGAGAATCTTGGTTTTGGTGCCTTTGAGAAGTTTCGCAAAATGGTTGGTCTTAGTCGCGATCGCAGACATCCTTTGCATTGAATTGAGCACCAATCTTTCGGCTTTAAGGATACTTTGCGGATTTCCTGCAACGTGAAAGACGATATCGCCATGCTTTACTTCCGAACCGTCCTCTATAAATGTTTCCATCTGGAGATTTGAATCAACGTGATCGAAGATCATTTTCGCGAAAGCAACACCGGCAATAATTCCATGGTCTTTTACCAAAAGTTTTGCCTTTGCATTTTGATTTGTCGGAATGCACGCCAACGAAGAATGGTCGCCCGAACCAACATCCTCGGCAATGCCGCGCTTTATAATTATATTGAGTTCATCCTGAAATTTCTCGTCCGAAATCATATTGCAAAATTTAGGCTAAAGTAGCTAAAATGATCGGGATGATGAATTGTGATGCGCGTTCGGACTTTTTGACATTGTTGTCAAAATCAATATTCTTCCTATTTTTGAAGTGAAAAATATCGCTGTATTTTGAAGATCAAACTAATAACAATCGGCAAGACCGACGACAAATCACTTTCGATCCTTATCGCGGAATATGAAAAGCGTTTAAAACCTTTCATAAACCTGAAGATGGAAATGATTGCCGACGTGAAGAACGCGAAATCGATGTCGCAGGAGGCGCGAAAAACCAAGGAAGGCGAACTTTTGCTCGAAAAAATCTCAAGCGCCGATCATTTGGTTCTTTTGGACGAGCGCGGAAGTACTTATACAAGTCTGGGATTTTCGGAGAATATCCAGACCCTGATGAACAGCGGCGTCAAAACGGTGATATTCGCTATTGGCGGACCTTATGGTTTTTCGGAAGCACTTTACAGTCGTTGCAATGCAAAGGTTTCGCTTTCGCAGATGACTTTTTCGCACCAAATGGTAAGGTTGTTTTTCGTAGAACAGCTCTATCGATCCTTTGCTATCCTGAACAATTTGCCCTATCATCATGAGTGATTTGTGAGCTGCCAGAGCTTGACGCATTGCACTGCTTCCTTTACGTCATGAACGCGAAGAATATTTGCGCCTTTGGTAAGCGCAATCGTGTTGATAATCGTTGTTCCATTGAGTGATTCTTCAGGTGTTCCTTCTATAGATTTGTAAACCATAGACTTGCGCGAAATTCCAATCATTAGTGGAAGTTCGGATATTTTAAAATGCTCGAGTTTCTGCAACAGCTCAAAATTCTGCTTGGTCGTTTTAGCGAAGCCAAATCCCGGATCGATTATTAAATCATTGATTCCGTGCGAACGCGCCTCGGCAATTTTTTTAGAAAAATAAAAAGCAATATCCTTGACAATATCTTCGTAATCGGTCAATTTTTGCATCGTGGCGGGCGTTCCGCGCATGTGCATCATTATGTAGGGAACTTTCATCCGTCCGATTATTTCCATCATAATTGGATCAAGATTTCCGGCCGAAACATCGTTGATCATTGCTGCTCCGGCGTTGACAGTTTCAATTGCAACCTTGCTCCTATATGTATCGATCGAGATTATCGCTTCGGGAAACCGCTCGATTATTTTCTGTAATGGTTCTAAGATTCGATTCAATTCTTCATCTTCGGAAACTTCATCCGCATCTGGCCTGGCCGAGACCGCGCCAATATCTATAATCTCCGCGCCATCGATGAGCATTTTTTCGCAATGGCTCAAATATTTTATGTCTGACGCGTTTTTTCCGCCATCAAAAAATGAATCTGGCGTGAGATTGAGAATTCCCATGATTTTGGGAATTGTAAAATCCATCAAATTTTCCTTCACGTTAATTTTCATTGAGATTAGTGTTTTGAAAAGCAAGCGAATTGCAATCTTGTGCCGATACAATATCGCAAAACAAAATAATCGCTATTTTTGGAAAAATTACGAGCAAATATAACTCAATCCATGGACAGCACTTCTGATCAGTACGATCACATCGTTTCGTTTTGCCGAGGCCTGTTCAGTCAAAAGATGCGCGATTATGGTAGCGCTTGGCGCATTCTGCGATTGCCGTCGCTCACCGACCAAATTTATATCAAAGCGCAACGAATCAGGTCATTGCAGCAAAATGGCAGCAAGGAAATCGATGAGGATGAAAATGCTGAATTTGTTGGCATCATCAATTATTCGTTGATGGCATTGGTTCAAATTGAAAAAGGAATCGCTTCGCAGCCCGATTTAAGTCCTGAAAATGCCGAACAGCTTTACGACCAAAAAATATTGGAGACCAAAAAGCTAATGATGTCCAAAAACACCGATTACGCCGAAGCTTGGCGCGAAATGCGCATAACCTCTCTCACAGATCTTATTTTGCAGAAATTGCTGCGCGTAAAACAGATCGAGAACAACGATGGTAGAACGGAGGTTTCGGAGGGCGTTGCCGCAAATTACCAGGATATG
This sequence comes from Flavobacteriales bacterium, assembly GCA_038234025.1. Taxonomy (GTDB): domain Bacteria; phylum Bacteroidota; class Bacteroidia; order Flavobacteriales; family Flavobacteriaceae; genus Flavobacterium. The sequence goes on along the minus strand of JBBSUW010000064.1, from coordinate 3,262 downwards.
ATCAATTATTCGATTTTTGCATTAATTTTATCAGGTTTCAATACAGTATGAAAAATATAGTTGTTCAATTTTCAAGAATATTCGTCGGGCTTCTGTTTATTATCTCTGGTCTGATCAAACTCAACGATCCGGTGGGCTTTTCGTACAAGCTCGCCGAATATTTCAGCGAGCCTGTTCTCAATCTGCCTTTCCTGGTACCGATTGCGCTGGGTATTGCGGTTGCCATCGTTATTTTTGAGGCGATGCTCGGCGTTATGCTTTTGCTCGGCTACAAATCAAATTTCACGATCTGGAGCCTTTTGCTGATGATCGTTTTCTTCACCTTCCTCACGTTTTACAGCGCTTTTTACAACAAGGTCACAGATTGCGGATGTTTTGGCGACGCGCTAAAACTTACGCCTTGGCAGTCGTTCACCAAGGACATCGTGCTGCTTTTCTTCATAGTTATCTTGTTCTATTTCCGAAAAAGAGTAAGGCCGTTGTTCGGAAAAAGTCTCAACCAGATACTTGTGGGAATATCACTTGCGCTTTGCGTCCTTATGGCTTATTGGGTGCTCAATCATTTGCCTCTTATCGATTTTAGGCCTTACAAGGTCGGCACCAATATTCCGAAGGCGATGGAAATTCCCGACGACGCGCCACGTGCAAAGGTCGAGATGGTATTCATTTATAACGTAAAAGGCGTGGACAGGGAATATACAGAGAAAGATGTGATGGACGGCAACATTCCCGACGGCGCGACATTCGTAAAGCGCAACGATGTCGTCCTCAATGCAGGTTATATCCCAGCCGTTCATGACTTTACAATGGAAAAAGATGGCGGCGATCACAAGGACGAATTGCTTCAGGAGCCTAAACTTTTGGCCTTTGTTAGCTACGATCTGAGCCATTCGTCGCCCAATGGTATGAAAAAACTTGAAGAAATCCACCGCGAAGCGGCATCTCGCGGTTACAAGGTCATCGGATTGACGGCGTCCAACGATAACGAGATCGCGAAGGTGAAAAAAAACTATCACCTTAATTTTGATTTTTACTTTTGCGACGGCACTACATTGAAAACAATCGAGCGCGCAAATCCTAGCATCGTTTTGTTCAACCGCGGCACAATTGTTCAAAAGCTGCACTTTAACGATGCCGAACTTATTAGATACCAATAAATCATGTTATGATGAGCAAGCGCGATAAAGAAAAAAGAACAAAAAGGTTAAAGCTTTATATTTTGATGGCAGTAATGTTCGGGCTCGGTTACTACTTGCTCAACCACGTATCGACAATGGAAGATCCCGTACTTGGCAATACGTTCTACATTGTTTTTGGATGCATTTTTATGGCGATTCCGGTTGTAATAAGTATCAAATTAATTTCAGACAAGACCAAGCGCAAACGCCGATCGAGCAGCGGCAGCAGCCGACAATCTAGCCGAAGCACCAGCAAGCGCATTTTTCTTGAAGACCAGAAAAGCGGCGAAAATTGATTAAATATCTTTTCTCGAAATTGCTTTACGCGATTATCACGCTTTGGGGCGTCGTTACCGTAATTTTTTTTCTCTTTACTGTTCTTCCGGGAGATCCGGCACGAATGATGCTCGATCAAAATGAAAATTCTGAGCAGCTTGCCATTGTGAAGAAAAAATATGGTTTTGATAAACCAATTTCCACACAGTATATTTATTATCTCAACGACCTCTCGCCCATTTCGCTGCACAGTCAAACTTCCACAGATTACACATTTTTATCGGAGAACAAATACAGCGCGGTCAAGCTCTTGAATTTGGGAAATTACAGCCTTGTGCTGAAAAAACCCTACCTCCGCGAAAGTTTTCAGAAAAGCGGCAAGAAAGTCACCACGATCATTGCCGATACTTTGCCCAATACGTTCGTGCTAGCCATAGCTGCGATCATAATCGCAGTTACTCTGGGAATTTTCCTCGGCATCGTTTCGGCGTTGCACAAAGAAACTTGGCTCGACCGATTGATCGCGCTTTTGAGTTCCGTCGGGATGAGCGTTCCATCATTTTTCAGTGCGATTCTGTTCGCATGGATTTTCGGGTTCTTGCTTCACAAATACACGCATCTTAATATGACTGGAAGTTTGTACGAAGTCGACGATTTTGGCCGCGGCTCTTTCATTCAATGGAAAAATCTTCTGCTTCCCGCGATTGTTCTTGGCATTCGTCCGCTTGGCGTCGTGATTCAGTTGATGCGAAATGCGCTGCTCGAAACCTTGAGCCAGGATTATATAAGAACGGCTAGAGCCAAAGGACTTTCCGAAATAAGGATCGTTTGGAAACACGCGCTCAAGAATGCTATGAATCCCGTTGTGACGGCAATTTCCGGGTGGTTTGCATCGATGTTGGCGGGAGCGGTTTTTGTTGAGTATATTTTTGGTTGGAACGGCCTTGGAAAAGAAATCGTCGAAGCTTTGAACACCTTGGACCTGCCAGTGATCATGGGCGCGGTAATCGTGATTGCTACAACTTTTGTGGTCATCAACATTTTGGTCGACCTGATTTATGCCTATCTAGACCCGAAGATTCGGCTGGCATAATTATGTTTTCGTTAATACTCTAAATCGTAACTTTGCTTTCAAACTTCATTCCAATGAAAAAATTCATTCTTGCCATTGCCGCGCCTGTTTTACTTTTTTCCTGTACAATGGCGCAAAACAAACAGTTTTCAAAAGATGCGATTTCGCAAAAACTCACTGCGCTTGACGGAAATCAGGTTGAGTTTGGACAAATTTTGGAGAAGCACAAAGGAAATGTTACCGTGATTGAAATATGGGCTTCATGGTGCGGCGATTGTGTAAAAGCGATGCCAAAACTAAAAGATTTACAGTCCAGACACCCCGAAGTTGAATACGTTTTTATTTCGATGGACAAGGAAATGGACAAATGGAAATCTGGCATTGAAAAGCACGATCTCAAGGGCGATCAATATTGGGCAACCGACGGAATGAAAGGAAAATTCGGCTATTCGATCAACCTAGACTGGATCGCGAGATACATAATTATTGACAAGGATGGGAAAGTGGTGACGTATCGTGCCATCGAAACCGACTTCGACCAAATGGACAAAACGTTAAAATCACTTTAGGAATGCGACAGAAAATAGTGGCCGGAAACTGGAAGATGCACAAGAATGCAGAAGAAACTGAAGATCTACTCAACGGTCTAATCGACAAACTTCCCGAAGATATCAGCGTTCAAGTAATAGTTGCACCGCCTTTTACAAATTTGGCTTCGGCCGTCTCACATCTTGAG
>JBBSUW010000063.1:0-16980 GCA_038234025.1 Flavobacteriales bacterium | reverse complement strand
AGTTACAGCAATGGTCTGCGCGAGATCTGGAACATCATTAAGAATTTGTTCAAAATAATCGACACATTTTCCATTGTTTGTGATTTTGATAGAATTGTTTTCAAAAGTTGTTGAAACACCAAAGTTTTTAAATATTTCGGCAATTCTAGAATCTCCTTGAAAAGAGTTTTTATTAAAACCAGAAAGCGTGAGTTGAAAATCTTTTGGCATCATCGCAACAATTGCATAAAAGTAAGATGCTGACGACCAATCGGCTTCAGCATTAATTAGAATATCGGCAATTTTAGTTTTATGAGAAACTTCGATATAATTATTATTCCAGTTGGTCGAAATGCCGATTTTGACAAGTATTGACAGAGTCATTTCTATGTATGGTTTACTGACGATTTCGCTAATCGATTCCAATTGTAAACCATGTGTCAATTTTGGCGCGATCAATAAAAGCGCCGTAATGAATTGGCTGCTTGTGTTGCCATCGATCTGGATTTTTCCGCCGGAGAGTTCACAGCCGTAAATCTTTAGAGGCGGAAATCCAACTTCGTTAATAAATTCGATTCTTGCACCAATATTTCTTAATGCTTCGACGAGTTGTCCAATCGGGCGTTTGTGCATCCTTTCGGAACCCGTGAGCGTGACGATTTTGTTGGGCGTTGCCGCAAAAAATGCTGTAAGAAAGCGCATCGCGGTTCCGGCGTGGCCAATGTTTATGGTGGCATCATTTGACGAAAGTGCTTTCTGAAGTACCACGGAATCTTCGGCGGTGGATATTTCATCAATTTTAATATTTGGAAAAATTGCTTGAAGAATCAACAGTCGATTGACCTCGCTCTTGGATTTGGGGATTTTAAGGGTTTGGTGGTTTTTTACACGATAATTATCCAGAGAAATTCGTAAGTTCATTTTTGGGTTTTTCTCTCGAATCAATTTTTCGACATTCCCGTGGCGGTGATAAATCTTTGACGGTAAGGTTTGAGAGTAAACGCCAAGTTGGTAAAAGCCGTTCCTTTCAAACCGACGAACGCAAATCCATTTTTTGTTTGGCTGAACGTGAACAAAAATTTCGAGTCTTGGCTACTTTCGCCAATTTGGGTCATTCCAAATTCATCGACCGCTTGATCCAAAACCTTTCCGTCCCTAAAGAATGAAAGTGTCTTCCAAGCACATGCACTGTCGCAAACCATTGAGATTTTATTGTCGCGATCGTACTCGACCGAGATATGAAATTTTGATAATTCTTCTTTAGTCTTCTCCTGAGAATTTGCTTTTTGAAAAGAAAACACGCAGATTATCAAAAAAGTGATGACGTTGACAAAATTCATTTTGCTTGCTGATTTCATAATGCAATGATTTTTGAGTTGATAGAATAAATGTACTGAAAATTATGCTTCAAAATTTAAATGAAACTCTTTTTTGAGCTCTAATTCGAAACAAACTTCAACCCAACAATCGAGACAATCAATGTTGTGATAAAAAACAGTCGCCAAAAAGTTGCCGGTTCTTCAAAAACCATTATACCGATCAGAACGGTTCCGACCGCGCCAATTCCAGTCCAGACCGCATACGCTGTTCCGATTGGTAAATGTTGTGTGACTTTTACCAACAGAATCATACTGACCGATAAAGTTGCAAGAAATCCAATGTACCAATATATGGTTTCGTTGCCCAAGCTTTCCTTTGCCTTGCCAAGACAAAATGCAAATGCGACTTCAAAAAGTCCGGCGATAATGAGGAGGATCCAATTCATAATTCCACTTTTCTAATTCCATCAATAAAATTTAATTTGATTCATATTTCTCCAACAAACCAAAATCGAATGGCGTCCAATAACAAGCTCTTAGACCGCTGATCTTAAATCCGTTGTTGACCCAACTGTTGCAAGTATTGACACAAGTGTAATTTCCCTTGGCACGATAAAAATCGTCGCTTGCAGAATATCCTTTGTTTGCCAAAATTATTTTCGCGCCAAAATTATTTGTAAGAAACGTTTTCTGCAAATAATTGTTCAAGCTTTTCAATTGCTGATCCGTAACTTTCACCGCAACCCAACGGCTTCGTGATTCTTGAAATCTTGTGATGTGAACCAACGCTGGGCTTTTCAAAAACAAGGCAGTGGCAGCATTCGAAGCTGTCAAATCTCCCCAAGTTGGCGTGTTGATGTAAAAGTTTTCGTCGCCCCAACCAAATGCCAGATAATTTTCTGATGTTTCGATCTTTATTCCAGATAACAATTCTGCATCAATCAATTCTTTTGGAATAACGATATCGAGATGAACGCCGTTTGTTGAAAGATAAATTGTTTTCGTTGCAAGCGATTTGTTTTGGTCACTGTTGACGGGGATTGCCAAGAAAATCAGCGCAATTAAGATATAGAAAAGCGGAATTAGCAATGTAAGCAGAAAACCTCTTAATATGTATTTTAATATTTTTATTTATAGAAATTTTTAAGCAACAATTAAATTCAATTTGGCAGGTCTTTCAAAATCTTTTCCAACTTATCGCCCTTGAAAAAATAAAGACCGCCAAGAAATTCCCCTTCCTTTTCGTTCATCGGTTTTCCTGAAATTTCATTTTCGAAAAATCTAGAATAACGCCATCTGTACTTTGTCCCATAATACGCGCTGTTGATTGCGTAAAGCGGAGTAGAAATAGTTTGGTCTAAAGTTTCGTTCAACGTTCTATAGCCATTCATCACCATATAAAGCTTGTAGTCATTGTTTCTGGCGAATTGCTCATAGACCTTCAATGGTCTGCAGCTCACATTCGAGCATCCATTTGTAAAAACATAGACCAAAGATTTCTGATTTTTTTGCAATTCAGATTTTAATTGGTCTGCAGTCACTTCATAAATATAACCAATATGAGTCTGATCAAATGATTCCAGCTTAACGATCTTGCTGGTTTGACTTTCGGTAAGTTTATCGTAATCATTCGTCAATCCTTGAATTGTTTTACAAGAGGAAAACATAATTAAAACTAAAAGTAAGGAAACAATATTTTTGATCATTTTTCAATTTTTAAATCTTTCATCCTTTAATTTCTCATTATTCTGATGCCGATCATGATCTCTTTTTGTTTTGATTTCCATCTTCTTGTCAAAAGCTTTCTGCAAATCGATTCCCGTCTGGTTTGCCAAACATAAAACCACAAAAACCACGTCTGCCAATTCCTCCCCAAGATCTTTGTCCTTGTCCGATTCCTTCTCTGATTGTTCGCCGTAGCGCCGAGCAATAATTCGCGCCACTTCGCCAACTTCCTCCGTCAATTGCGCCATATTGGTGAGTTCGTTGAAATATCTCACGCCGTGCGCCTTGATCCATTTGTCAACCTCGAGCTGCGAATTTTTGAGTTCCATAGTGATTATTCCTTGTTTTTTGAGTCGATAATAATCGTCACAGGTCCGTCATTTGTTGATGAAACCATCATATCAGCGCCAAATTTTCCGGTCGCCACTTTTTTGCCAAATTCATTTTCGAGCACCGAAATAAATTGCTCATATTTTAGATTCGCCACTTCGGGTTTTGCCGCTTTAATGTATGATGGCCGGTTTCCTTTTTTGGTCGAAGCGTGCAATGTGAATTGGCTCACTACCATTATTTCTCCGCCAATATCCATCACCGAACGGTTCATCACGTTTTTATCATCTGCAAAAATTCGCAATGACACGATTTTGGATACCAACCACGAAATATCCTCGTCATCGTCATCGTGCTCGATGCCGACCAATATCAGCAATCCTCGTTCTATATCGGACCAAACTTCTTCGCCAATGCTTACAGAGGCCTGCGAAACGCGTTGGATTACAATTTTCATAAATCAATATTTTAAAAAAATTCTTTTGATTTCAATTAACTTTTTCTGCCCGGATCACTTTCTGCGCGGTCATCGCCGTGCGCATCCGTTCGAAAGTTTTCGTCCTCATCATCAATAATTTGCAAATAACTTCGATACCGCGACCACGCCAATCTGCCCTCGTCCAACGCCAATTTTATCTCGCAACCGGGCTCGTCCTTGTGCATACAATTGTTGAACTTGCACTTGTCCTGCAACCTGAAAAAATCGGGAAAAAAACCGCTAACTTCTTCTGGTTCAATGTCCACAACGCCAAAACCCTTTATGCCGGGCGTGTCGATTATTTTAGCGCCAAAATCAAGATCGTACATTTCGGCAAACGTCGTGGTGTGCTGTCCTTGCATGCTTTGTTCGGAAATATGCTTGGTTTTCAATGTCAGTTTTGAATCCAAGGCATTCACCAAAGTCGATTTTCCCACGCCAGAATGTCCAGAGAACATACAGACTTTATCGGTCATCATCGCTTTCAACTCATCAACGCCTTTATTTTCCGTTGCCGAAACGCGCAAACATTTATAGCCGATTTGCTCATATATATGTTGCAGAAAAAACTGCTCGTCGAGATTGTCGCCATCAAGCGTATCAATTTTATTGAAAACCAACACCGCTTCGATGCCATAGGCTTCGGCGGTGACGAGAAATCTGTCGATAAAACTAGTGGTCGTCGGTGGATTATTGATCGTGATCAACAGAAAAACCCGGTCGATATTCGCGGCGATAATATGTATTTGTTTAGAAAGGTTCACCGACTTCCTGACAATATAGTTCGTCCTTTCGTGGATTTTATCGATGGTTCCAGTTACAACGTCAGAATTGGTATCCAATTCGTAGTCAACAATATCGCCCACCGCGATGGGATTCGTGCTTTTGATGCCCTTGATGCGGAACTTTCCCTTCATCCGGCAGTCCACAAAAATGCCGTGGCCGCCCCTGACGGTGTACCAACTCCCCGTGGATTTATAAACTGTTCCGGTCATTGGACAAATATCTGAAAAATCAATTGCGATTGATAATTTTTTCTTGATGAACAATGCTTTCTTGGTGGATCGCCTTGAAAATTCGCAGCAAAAAATCTTCGCTCAATCCCATCTGGTTTCCCTCGCGAATCATTTTTACCATAATATCGTTCCATCTTTTGGCCTGCAGTACCGCCACATTGTTGTCTTTTTTGAGCGCACCGATTTCTTCCGAGATTTTCATTCGATTGCCAAAAACCTCGAGCAATCTACTGTCTTCCAAATCAATACGTTCTCTAAGTTTCTGTATTTCAGTATGGTAATCCAAAGCGTCCGTCGTTCTCTTCCGGATTTTTAAATCCAACAAAATTTCCTTCAAACGTTCGGGCGTAACCTGTTGGGCCGCATCGCTCCACGCATTTTCTGGGTCAATATGCGTTTCGATCATCAGACCGTCGTAATTTAGATCCATCGATTGTTGCGAGACCGTAAAGATCATATCGCGTTTTCCGGTGATGTGGCTTGGGTCGCAGAACATTGGCAAATCTGGAAATCGATGCTTGAAATCAATCGCCAATTGCCATTCGGGAATATTTCGGTAGGTCGTTTTTTGATAGGTCGAAAACCCACGATGTATCACGCCAAGCCTTGTGATTCCAGCGTTTGCTATTCTTTCGACACCGCCGATCCAAAGCGCAAGATCGGGATTTATCGGATTTTTGATAAGCACGATTTTGTCGATTCCAACCAGAGCATCGGCGATTTCCTGCACTGCAAACGGGTTTGCAGTTGTTCGCGCACCGATCCAGAAAACATCGACATCGTGTTCGAGCGCGAGCTTTACGTGGTTTGCATTTGCGACCTCAGCAGCGGTTTTCAAGCCTGTTTCGGCCTTTGCTTTTTGTAGCCATTCGAGGCCAATTGCGCCAACGCCTTCAAATCCGCCGGGGCGAGTTCGTGGTTTCCAGATTCCGGCGCGAAAAATATTCACGTTCGAACCCTTGAGTCCGCGAGCCGTTTCCAAAACCTGTTGCTCGGTTTCCGCGCTGCAAGGTCCGGCAATAACAAATGGATTCTGGTGGTCAAAATCGTCCATCCATTTGCCAAGATTGGCGCTGTTTTCCAATATTTTATAATTGTTTTCCAAAGATTTTCTGCAATAAAAAAATCCCGATTTGCACCGGGATTAATTTGTAGTTGAATTAATAATATCTCAAATAACCCTGCAAATCAATGACGAAATCTAATTCGAAAAACAACGATTGCAACAATGTTATCCAAAACGTTTTTATATATCGCTAAAATAGGGAATTTTGCCGCAAGGTTTTTTATGATAAGGAATTTTTAACATTTTTATATTTGGCCGAATTTTTCTGGCCATGACGCAATGGCAATCTAAACACTTAACTACCTTTACAATAAATTTTATAAAATGTCAATAGAGGTACGCAATATTTCCAAACGCTTTGGCAACCAGCTCGCGCTCGACAACGTTTCCTTCTCTGTAAAAAAGGGCGAGATCGTAGGATTTCTCGGTCCAAATGGCGCCGGAAAATCGACATTGATGAAAATACTTACCACATATCTCACCGCCGATCAAGGTTCGGCTTCCGTCAATGGCAGCGATGTGCTAACTGATTCAAAAAACGTTCAAAAATCGATCGGGTATTTGCCGGAGCACAATCCGCTCTATCTCGATCTATATGTTCGCGAATATCTTGCCTTCAACGCCGATGTTTACAAAGTTCCAAGATCCAGAATCGATGAAGTCATAGAATTGACGGGACTTTCAACCGAATGCCACAAGAAGATTGGGCAACTTTCCAAAGGTTATCGCCAACGCGTCGGTCTTGCGAATGCACTTTTGCACAATCCCGAAGTGCTGATTCTCGACGAACCAACAACAGGTCTCGATCCCAACCAATTGGCAGAAATCCGGTCGGTGATAAAAAATGCCGGTCAGGACAAAACCGTTTTTCTGTCCACGCACATTATGCAAGAAGTCGAGGCAATTTGCGACCGCGTGATAATCATCAACAACGGAAAAATCGTCGCCGACAAAAAACTGCGCGACCTTATGGACGTGACCGAACAGGTGATCGAAGTGGAATTTGACTATCGCGTTGAAGCCGCTGCCATCGAAAAAATCCCGAATCTAAAAGGCTTCGCAAATGTTCACGACAATATTTGGCATCTCAGTTTCGCTTCAGAAAAAGATATGCGACCAGCGGTTTTTGACTTTGCGCACGACAACGGACTCAAAACTTTGCGACTTCACCACAAGAACAAAAGCCTCGAGAATATCTTCCGCGATCTGACCAAAAAATAATTATTGGAAAATCAGTTTCCCGGTGTAATGTTGAATAACATTAACATTCGGTGGACGATTTGTCGAAATCACATCGCCAATACTAAAAATATCGCCCGACAGATTTTCGATCGGATGGATCACTATTCTATTCGAACCGCGATGGTATAGAATTACCGAGGTTGCTTCTAGTTCCGATGAGTTAAACAATCCGTTGCCATCATAATATTTAATGTCCAGATTTTCGGTTTTTCCTGAAAGATTGAATGTCGAAATTGTATTGGTTTCGATTTTCAAATTTTCACAATCCAAGTTTAAAATGTAATCGCCTGTTCCGATACCTGCAACGCCATCATAAGTGTCCATCGACAGCAATCGAAGATTTGGAAACGATAAAATACCATCTGAGATAATATTTTTTTCGGTTTTGCAATAAATATCCGTCAGGTTTGGCGCGGTGATTGTTACGATGGTTTCGCCATATTTTCGGGTAAGATTACAGGTTGTTCCATCCGAAAGATTCAATCTTCCATCGATGTTCTCGATTTTTATATTATCGATTATATTTTCTCCGGAAGTAACTACTACAGAAAAATCCGGTGCTTGTTTTAATACCAAAGAAATTCCATAGTTTACAATAACCTGATTGAATTCGCCAACATCAAAGTTCTTGGAAACGGTTGTTCCGCTTGACTTGAAGCAATCTTCCGACGCGCCGCAGCCGACCAAAAAAAGCAGTAATATTATTGAAAGATTTTTCATTTTCTAAAACCTTATTCCCGTTACAAATTCTGTGGCTTCGGCCAGAAATCCGTGCGTCTTTACAGAAACACCCGTGAAAATATTTTTAGTGATATAATATTTTACGCCCACTCTATCATAAACGGAATTGTCGGATTTGAACGGCCGATAAACATAATATCCAACCTGCGTTTCCAGCGAAAGCCGATTTATAAAAAGTTCGTGACCCACAAATATTCCGATGCGTTTGTAATCCGTTCCCGGTTTTACACCATCTTCGGGATATGCAATCTCGCGCAGCTTGATATAATTCTTGAACGATGTAGTCAGAAAAAGTTCGCTGCCAAATTGTATCGCACTCTTTCTGCCAAGCCTTTTGTCCGCATAAACAGAAATATGATAAAATGGTTTTTGTCCACTGCCAACCACCAAACTTTCATTGAATCCTGATCTTAAAATCACATTAAGTTTAATATTCTCTGTTTTAAATTCAGAAAATATGATAGAATCATTTCGGGTTTTTATATCGTCAAAATTATAATTCACGCCAACATTTATATTATACGAATTCACACCGCTATTAGGCGATTTTAGCCTGCCATTGCTGAAATGCGTGAACAATATTCCTGCCTTTAAACCAAAATTATCAATGATTTTTTCCTTATTATAAAAAATTCCAAAATTCGTGTTTGACAAAAATCTGCTTCCGATTGCTGTGTTTTTATTGTTGGTGACATTGTCGTGGGGTTTTGTGTTCAACGCAATGCCTTGCATAATTTGCAATGCAAGGTATCTTTTCAGAAAAAAGAAAGAGTATTGCGCTCCTAGACCGAGATTGTTGCCGAGAATTTCGTTTTTGTAATTCTCATAAAGGAAATATCCACCAAAATTAGGGAAACCGTAAATGTTTTCCCATTCTTCTTCACCATAGGTTTGTTGCGAAAGCGTGACCATGAATCCCGTTGGATGTCCGGTTATCAATTGTCTCATATCGGGTGAATGCCGAATAATATTGCCGTGAAAAATCGTGGCGTCGATGTTTTTATTGTCCAGAAAATGCTGCGCCGAAACCATTTGGCAACAGCCGAAAAAAGCAAATAATACGTGGATCCCAAAAGATTTCATTGACGCAAATATCGCTAAAAAATCGCCCGCGCAATATCCCGAATATTGTCCGATTTTCCCATCGAATAATAATGCAAAACCGGAATTCCCGCCGCCATAAGTTCCTTGCTCTGGTCGATGCACCATTCAATGCCGATTTTTCTGATGTCTTCTGGCTCTTTTGCTTTTATCACCATTTTTACCAAATCATCAGGCAGTTCGAGGCTGAATCTTTGCGGAATCAGGTTCAATTGTTTTTTGCTGGCCAATGGTTTTAGTCCGGGAATAATCGGAATCGTGATGCCTTCTTTTCGACATTTTTTCTCGAAAGCAAAAAATTTTGCATTGTCAAAAAACATTTGCGTCACGATATAATTAGCACCGTTCCTTATTTTTTCCTTTAAAAAATGAATATCGCTGTCAAGGCTTGGTGCTTCCAAATGCTTTTCGGGATATGCCGCCACACCAATACAAAAATCGGTTGCGGTTGTTCCTTTTTGATCCTCGTCGAGGTATTTTCCATTGTTGAGATCGCGGATTTGACCCACCAATTCATCGGCGTAGCAATGTCCGTCTTTTTCGGCCTTGAAATACGTTTCGCTCTTGATCGCATCGCCTCGCAGCGCGACCACATTGTCAATGCCAAGAAAATCAATGTCGATCAAAAAATTCTCGGTATCTTCCTTTGTAAAACCGCCGCAGAGAATGTGCGGCACCGCGTCAACATTGTATTTGTTCTGGATCGCGGCGCAAATACCGACGGTTCCGGGACGTTTTCGCACCACCTTTTTTTGCAATAATCCATTGCCCATTTCCTTGAATTCAAATTCCTCACGATGGTACGTGACATCAATAAATGGTGGTTTGAACTCCATCAAAGGGTCGATGCTGTCAAAGATTGATTGTATGTTTTGACCTTTGAGCGGCGGCAATATTTCGAAAGAGAAAAGTGTCTTTCCGTTCGCGTTTTCTATATGTTCGGTTACTTTCATTTCTGATTTAGGCGGTAATTATTATTTTAGTTTGTCTGTAATGTTTGGCGAAAGCCATTTTTCGACAAGCTCAACAGTGATATTCCGGCGCTTGGCATAATCTTCAACTTGGTCCATTTGAATTTTTCCCAAACCAAAATATTTCGCTTCCGGATTGGCAAAATAATATCCGGAAACCGACGCTGACGGCCACATCGCAAGACTTTCGGTCAGCTTGACTCCAATGTTTTTCTCGACATCGAGCAATCCCCAAATCGTGTTTTTTTCCAAATGATCGGGACACGCCGGATAACCTGGCGCGGGCCGAATGCCACGATAATCTTCCTTGATGAGTTCTGTTTTTGAAAGACTTTCATCTGAATCGTAACCCCATAATTCCTTCCTCACTTTCAGGTGAAGGCATTCTGCGAAAGCTTCGGCAAGACGGTCTGCAAGCGACTTTACCAAAATCGAGTTGTAGTCGTCGAGATTGTTTTGATATTCCAAGGCTTTTTCCTCGGCGCCAAATCCCGTACTTGTGCAGAAACATCCGATGTAATCTTTTTGTCCGCCTTTCGGCAAAATAAAATCGGCGAGCGCGATGTTTGGTGCGCCAATGGTTTTCTGTGATTGTTGGCGCAATGTCAGGAATTTCGCGATCAAATTTTCATCGGCATCACAAACTTCGATATCGTCATCATCGATTTGATTTGCAGGGAAAATTCCGAAAATTCCCCTTGCGTCGAACCATTTTTCTGCTACTATTTTTTCAAGCATTTCTCTTGCATCATTGTAGAGATTTGAAGCTTGTTCGCCCACGACCTCATCGGTCAGAATTTCTGGAAAACGGCCGTAAAGTTCCCACGAACTGAAGAACGGCGTCCAATCTATAAATTCCAGAAGTTCATTTAAATCAACAGAAATTGTTTTTACACCCAGAAAATTCGGTTTTGCGATCTGTTGGTTTTCCCAATCAACCTTGAATTTATTTTCGCGCGCTTTCTCGATGGTCAGTGATTTTTTTTCGCGCGCACGAGAAAGATAAGATTCACGAAGCGTGATATATTCGTCCTTGGTTTTTTGCAAAAACTCTTGGTTGTTGGATTGTAAAAGTTTTGACGCCACGCCAACCGCACGAGAAGCATCGTTGACGTGAACGATCGGCCCAGAATATTCCGGCGAGATTTTTACGGCTGTGTGCGCGCGCGAAGTTGTAGCGCCGCCGATCAACAAAGGAAATTTCAGGTTTTGGCGTTCGAGTTCCTTGGCAACATAAACCATTTCGTCGAGCGATGGTGTGATCAACCCGCTCAATCCAATAATGTCAACATTTTGTTCGATCGCCGTTTGGATGATTTTTTCGGGCGCGACCATCACACCAAGATCGATAATTTCAAAATTGTTGCACGACAGCACGACCGCGACAATGTTCTTTCCGATATCGTGAACATCGCCTTTTACAGTTGCCATCAGGATCTTTCCGGCCGAAGTTCGTTTGCCCTGTTTTTGCGCCAAGATGAACGGCATCAGATACGCGACGGCTTTCTTCATGACGCGCGCCGATTTTACAACTTGTGGCAAGAACATTTTTCCGCTGCCAAAAAGATCGCCTACAACGTTCATTCCCGCCATCAAATTTATTTCTATGACCTCGATCGCGGCGGTCGATTCCAATCTTGCTTCCTCGACATCGGTTTCGATAAATTCGTCGATTCCTTTAACCAAAGCGTGTGTAATCCTTTCTTGAATCGAACCACTTCGCCATTCCGCCAATTGTTTTTCTTGAATCGCGCTGACGCCTTTGTAATTTTCGGCCAAGGTCAAAAGCCGCTCGGTGGCATCTTCACGGCGATTGAGCAGCACATCTTCAACGTGGATTTTGAGCTCGGCATCGATGGTGTCGTAAATCTCGAGCATTTCTGGATTGACGATGCCCATTGTCATTCCGTTTTGGATCGCGTGGTAAAGAAACGCCGAATGCATTGCCTCGCGAACCTTGTCGTTGCCACGAAATGAAAATGAAACATTGCTCACACCGCCCGAAACATTGGCATAGGGCAAGTTTTCACGGATCCATTTTGTGGCGCGAAAAAAGTCGATGGCGTTGTCGCGATGTTCGTCCATGCCGGTGGCAACGGGAAAAATATTCGGGTCGAAAATGATGTCCTCGGCGGGAAATTTTACGTCGTTGACCAGAATATCATAACTGCGCTTGCAGATTTCGATACGACGTTCATAATTGTCGGCCTGACCGTTTTCGTCGAAGGCCATAACGATTACCGCTGCGCCATATCTTCGGATTTTCTTTGCTTGCGCGATAAAGTTTGCCTCGCCTTCCTTTAAAGAAATTGAATTCACGATCGCTTTTCCCTGAACGACCTTTAATCCCGCTTCAATGACTTCCCATTTTGAGCTGTCGATCATTATCGGAACTCGGGCAATATCTGGTTCGGCGGCGATAAGATTTAGAAAAGTCGTCATTGCGTGAACGCCATCGAGCATTCCTTCGTCCATATTGATGTCGATGATCTGCGCGCCGCCATCAACTTGCTGTCTCGCGACATCTAGC
Source organism: Flavobacteriales bacterium (assembly GCA_038234025.1). GTDB lineage: Bacteria > Bacteroidota > Bacteroidia > Flavobacteriales > Flavobacteriaceae > Flavobacterium. Next base: position 4,482 of record JBBSUW010000063.1, on the reverse strand, counting down.
GCTTCGGCGTATTTTTCTTCTTTTACGAGTCGCAGGAATTTTCTCGATCCGGTGACATTTGTGCGTTCGCCGACGTTTACAAAATTTGTCTCGGGCGTGACGATGAGCGGTTCGAGCCCGGAAAGTTTTAAGTATCTTTTATTTGAATTCTGTTCAGACATTTACGTTGAGGTTTCGTGGCGAATAATTTGCGGCAACTTCCGCAATCAATTTTATATGTTCTGGCGTTGTGCCGCAGCAACCGCCGATGATATTGACGAGGTTTTCATCGAGATATTCCTTGATGAGTTTTTGCATTTGCTCGGGCGATTGGTCGTACTCGCCAAAAGCGTTTGGCAAACCTGCGTTTGGATGCGCGGAAATGTTGAGCAATGTTTCGCGTCCCAATCTCTTTAGGAACGGTTTGAGTTGTTCTGCGCCGAGCGCGCAATTGAAACCGACAGATAATAATGGAATATGTGAAATGGAAATTAGGAACGCCTCGACGGTCTGGCCCGAAAGAGTTCTGCCCGAAGCGTCGGTTATTGTTCCGGAAAGCATCACGGGAACTTCGATATTTCTTTCTTCTTTTATTTCTTCGATGGCGAAAAGTGCAGCTTTTGCATTTAGCGTATCAAATACGGTTTCGACTAGCAGAATGTCTGCGCCGCCATCGAGAAGCGCTTCCACTTGCTGGCGATAGGCAATGCGGAGTTCGTCAAAAGTTATGGCGCGAAATCCTGGATCGTTCACGTCGGGCGACATTGATGCGGTGCGGTTTGTTGGTCCGATCGATCCTGCGACGAAACGTGGAAAGTCGGTGAACATATCGGCGGCCTCGCGGGCAATTTTGGCGGACTCGTAATTTAATTCGTAGACCAAATCCTCCAGATGGTAATCTGCCATTCCGATCGTGGTGGACGAAAATGTATTTGTTTCGATGATATCGGCGCCGGCTTTTAGATATTCGATGTGGACGTTTTTGACGGCTTGGGGTTGGGTTATTGATAACAGATCGTTGTTGCCTTTTAATGAATGTGTAAAATCTTTGAAGCGCTCGCCGCGGAAATCTTCTTCGGAGAAGTTGTGTCGCTGGAGCATCGTGCCCATGGCGCCGTCGAGGATGAGGATTTTATTTTGGATTTGATTGGAGATCATAAATTTGAAATAATGTTCTGCGTTAATTATTATTTGTTTGGCTTGTGCCATTTCGCCTTTTTTTTTCAGGTTTTCGCAAGCGGAAACCTGAAAAAAACGGGGTCGGCCGCTGCGCGGTGCTTCTATGTTTTGCTGTTCGTCTTGATTGCGATTATTTTGTTTAAATATTCGCCGCTGCTATTTATGGTTGGCTCAATAGCCCCGATCGCGGCGGTATCCTTTTTTTTTCGCCTTTTCGGCGGGAAAAAAAGATAAAGCCAAGAGCGGGAAAACGGACCAATGAAAAAGCCCGAGCCCTTGCGCTCCTGAAAAAAATTCTGTTATCGTGAAAAGTGTGGAAAATATTCCTTGGGTTATCTGTTTTCGATTTTCGAAATAGAATGTAGCACCTTCTACTGGCGTAGGGTTGCTAAGCTATCGTCGGGTCTATTCCCTCCAGCTTTCGTGATAACATCATTATGTGCAAGAACGGGGCAAAGATACGAAGCGCGATTTTGTTTGCAAGAAATGTGGAAAATATTTTGGTGCATTTGGTTTTAAAAAACTTTTATACATTTGCACCACTGAAGAGGAAAGATTTGATCTGATTGCAACCTCTGGCCAACGCCTAAATATGCTAAAGCAGAATTCTTCTTTAGCTCGTTTTTTCAAATCAAATCTTTCTTTTTTGGTCTAACTATTTAAAATTCCATCAATTATGGCTTATTTATTTACGTCGGAAAGTGTGAGCGAAGGTCATCCGGACAAAATCGCCGACCAGATTTCCGATGCTTTGATCGACAATTTTCTTGCTTTTGACCCAGATTCAAAAGTGGCGTGCGAAACGCTGGTAACAACCGGACAGGTAATTCTTGCTGGTGAGGTAAAATCAAAAACCTATCTCGACGTCCAGACCATCGCGCGAGATGTGATCGAGAAAATCGGTTATACCAAGAGCGAATATATGTTCGAGGCGAAATCGTGCGGCGTTCTTTCGGCGATCCACGAGCAATCGGGCGACATCAACCAAGGTGTTGAACGACAAAACCCAGAAGATCAAGGCGCTGGCGACCAAGGAATGATGTTTGGCTATGCGACCGACGAGACGAAGAACTTTATGCCATTGGCGTTGGATCTTTCTCACGCTCTTTTGATTGAGCTTGCAAGCTTGCGTCGCGAGAACAAGGAAATCACGTATTTGCGACCGGATGCAAAAAGCCAGGTCACGCTCGAATATAGCGATGACAACAAGCCGCAGAGGATCGCCGCGATAGTGATCTCGACGCAGCACGATGATTTTGACGAGGAATCGAAAATGCTGGCGAAAATCAAGAACGACCTTGTTTCCATTTTGATTCCGCGCGTGAAGGTGAAATATCCGGAATATGCGCATTTCTTCAATGACAAAATCGAATACCATATTAATCCAACGGGCAAGTTCGTGATCGGCGGACCACACGGCGACACGGGTTTGACGGGACGAAAAATCATTGTTGATACGTATGGCGGAAAAGGTGCGCATGGCGGCGGTGCTTTTTCTGGGAAAGATCCGAGCAAGGTTGACAGAAGCGCGGCCTATGCGACCAGACATATTGCAAAAAACATGGTTGCGGCCGGTGTTGCCACGGAAATTCTGGTTCAGGTTTCGTATGCCATTGGTGTTGCAAAACCGATGGGGATTTTTGTCGAAACCTATGGAACGGCAAAAGTGAAAATGACGGACGGAGAAATCGCGAAGAAGATCGAATCGATTTTTGATATGCGTCCTTATTTTATAGAGCGGCGCTTGAAATTGCGAAATCCTATATATAGTGAAACCGCGGCTTATGGACATATGGGCAGAACACCGGAAACAGTGACGAAGACTTTCAAAACACCTTATGGTGATGAGAAATCTGTTACTGTCGATTTGTTTACTTGGGAAAAGCTGGATTTTGTTGATGAAGTGAAAACTGCTTTTGGGCTATAAACCGAATTGTTTTATAAATTAAAAATCCCGCGGCCTTTGGTCGCGGGATTTTTTTTGTACTTTACTTTACAAATTATATTTCAACGAAAAAATCACATACCGAGGTTGCACCGTATATTGAGATGTTCGGGTGATCAATTGGCTAAAGCTGTCGTCATTCAATGAGTTTGTGTTCAGCAGATTGGTGGCGGCAATCTTGTATTCCCACTTTGAGTCTTTCTTTTGGTATATCAAGCTTGCTGTGAGAAAATCATATTCGTTCTCAACGGTTTTATCTGAGTTATAATAATGATAAAATTCATATTCCGCGACAAAAGAAAAGGCATCGAAGAAGTAATAATCAAGCTTGGCAAAAGGTTTGTCGGTGTAGAATTTATTATTGCTGTACTCGTTTATCGAAAGATTGTAACCAATCTCAAGATTCGGCAATGTTTTGTAGTTTGTCGATGCCGTTATCGTGTAATTCTGGGTGAAACTTTCGGTGGTGCGGAAAACAGAATTCTGGATATTGTTGAATTTTGACCAGTTCATAAAAACGCTCAACGACGCTTTGTAATATCTTTTGAAAGAACGTCCATAATTGGCAAAACCGGAAAATGTCTCATCGGCAAAGTTTGAATTATAAGGCGTTGAGAATTGATTTATCCCATTGAACACGGCATTGCTCTTGACAGCGTTGGTTTGCTTTGTATAGGTAATATTTCCAAATATATTCTCGAAATTGAACATATTGAATTTAAAAAACCGTAGTGAATGCACCTGCGAAGTTGAATTTTCCAAAGTTCTATTCCCGCGAAAAAGGCTTGTGTAGTTCGATAGAATATAACCTTGCGCCAATTGATTTATATCTGTAAAGTTATTTGTCAACGAAAAATTGTATGTCAATGTCTGCGATTTTTTTATTTGCCAAAGCGCATAAAAATCCGGAAGCAATTTTGTAAATTTTCTTGTGTAAGCTGTTCCGAGCTGTGCATTGTCCATCGAATAATAATGTGCGCTCACACCGGGATTGAACGTGAATTTTCCGGTGAGTACTTTATAGTGCAATCCAACAAAAACATCATTAAAATCATAATTGACATTATTGTCCGAATTTGCATTTAAATTATTGATAAAATTATTATCGAGTGTTTGAAAATAATCTGAATTAAAAGTTTGGTGGGAGTTTGTATCGCCAACCGTCACATTGATATTGCTCTTGGGCGTAAGCACATAATAATAGTCGAGCTTCGCGTCTATTTTGCTTGTCTTTACAAATCTGTCCTGGTTCAGGATTGTTCTGTTCTGTGGCGCGATGCCAAGATTTTCAAGATTGTTGCCCGGCAATTGCAAATCGGGAAAAGGATTGTTGGCCAAGTTCGCGAGATAAAACGGGTCTTCATCCTGATAAAAATGCT
>JBBSUW010000062.1:0-17341 GCA_038234025.1 Flavobacteriales bacterium | reverse complement strand
GATGACTTCTTGCTGTGAAACCTCTGTTCCACCTAGTTCCGCCATAATTGAGGTAACCGCTTTGTCCCTGATTCCGCACGGAATGATTTTATCAAAATAACCAAGATCGGTGTTTACGTTCAGCGCGAAACCATGCATCGTTACCCAGCGCGAGGCACGAACGCCCATGGCGCAGATTTTTCTCGCAAACGGAGTTCCGACATCAATCCAAACGCCGGTCTCGCCCGGACTTCGCGTACCCGAGATTCCAAAATCTGCTAGCGTTAAAATAATTATTTCCTCCAATTTCCGCAGGTACCGATGGATGTCTGTGAAGAAGTTCTCAAGATCAAGAATCGGATAGCCAACAATTTGGCCCGGGCCGTGATAGGTTATGTCTCCACCACGGTTGATACGATGAAAAGTCGCATTATTGGCAATCAATTCTTCTTCCTTGAGGAGCAAGTTGGAAAGGTCGCCGCTTTTCCCCAGCGTGTAAACATGCGGATGCTCAACAAACAAAAGATAATTCGGCGTACGCAGATCAAATCCCTCGCGCCGGTTTTGTGCTTTGATGGCAACAATCCCGTCGAAGAGTTCTTCTTGGTATTTCCAGGCTTTGGGATATGACAACATTCCCAAATTTTGAATGATGATTGCTTTGTTCAAAACATATTTTAGTGCAAAGGTAAAGGTTTGGTCCATTAGCCGCAATCAGGGTCATAACCGTGCAATATTATTATATTTGCTGTTCAAAAAACAGAATAATAAATGGCATTATCAGAAATTGAAATCTTGCGGCGCGAAGCCCTTACCGAACTGCGAAATCTCGGCGTCGAACCTTATCCAGCGCAAGGTTTTAATGTCACCGCTTTGGCAACGGAAATTCTCAACGACTATGATTCTTATGAGGGACAAGATATTGCCCTCGCAGGTAGGATCATGTCGCGAAGAATTATGGGAAAGGCATCTTTTGCAGAATTGAAGGATTCCAGCGGTCGGATTCAAATTTACATCACGCGCGACGATATTTCCAACGATGCCGATAGCACGACGTACAACACAATTTTCAAAAAACTTCTGGATATCGGTGATATTGTTGGAATAAAAGGAAAGGTTTTCAAGACCCAGGTTGGTGAGATATCGGTGCACGCCAATCATCTGGAAGTCCTGGCGAAAGCGCTTCGACCTCTGCCGATCGTAAAAGTTGATGCCAACGGTGTTTCACACGATGCATTTGCCGATGCCGAGCAGCGCTATCGAAGGCGCTATGTGGACTTGACAGTCAATGATTCTGTAAAGGAAACCTTTATTAAGCGCACCAAACTGTTCAATGCGATGCGAAACTACTTCAATGATAGAGGATATCTTGAAGTGGAAACCCCAATTTTGCAACCGATTCCGGGAGGCGCCGCTGCCAAGCCTTTTAAGACGCATCACAACTCGCTCGACATTCCGCTCTATATGCGGATCGCGAACGAACTTTATCTCAAACGTCTAATAGTGGGCGGTTTTGAGGGTGTTTATGAATTTTCGAAGAATTTTCGGAATGAGGGAATGGATCGAACGCACAATCCCGAATTCACCGCCATGGAGATTTATGTTGCCTACAAGGACTATAAATGGATGATGGAATTCACCGAAAATCTTCTCGAGCATTGTGCCGTTGCAGTTAATGGCAAATCCGAAACCGATTTCAACAATCAAATAATAGATTTCAAAGCTCCATACCCCCGAGTAACAATGCGCGACTCGATTCTGGAACACGCGGGCATAGACATTTCGGATAAATCTGAGACACAGCTTTTTGCAGAAGCTCAAAAAATTGGCGTCGCTGTGGACGACACTATGGGCAAAGGCAAGATTATCGATGAGATATTTGGTGCCAAATGCGAGGGAAAATACACTCAGCCCACGTTTATTATCGATTACCCAAAAGAAATGAGCCCACTTTGCAAGCAGCATCGCGACAATCCAGAGCTCACTGAAAGGTTTGAACTGATGGTGTGTGGAAAAGAAGTCGCAAATGCCTATTCTGAGCTCAATGATCCGATCGAGCAACTCTCAAGGTTTGAGCATCAAATGCAATTGGCCAATAAAGGCGATGAGGAAGCCACGCAGTTCATCGACCATGACTTTGTGCGCGCGTTGGAATACGGAATGCCGCCAACTGCCGGTCTTGGTATCGGAATGGATCGATTGGTGATGTACCTTACCAATAACACATCTATTCAAGAAGTGTTATTTTTCCCCCAAATGCGGCCTGAGCAAGCTTCAAGGGCAAATCTTGACCCCGAAAGCAAAACCCTGATGGACCTGCTCTCCGCCAATAATGACCACATGGAACTTTCAGCTATGAGGGCAGACTCAGGCCTTAGCGGCAAAAAATGGGACGCTTCGATAAAGAAATTGACGTCGGAGTCAATGGTAACGGTCTTGACCATTGATGATGTAAAATTCGTGGAAACAAAAAAATGATTATATTCGACTGCGCTTAAACCTTTTGGTATGAATATTGTCAAAAGTGTTCACATCTTAAATCAATACTATGAAAAATCTAATCTTCATTGCCGCACTTGCCGTAGGTCTGAGCGGTTATTCGCAAAATGGAAAGGCTTTGGCCAAAAAAGAAAAAATGAAAACCGAGGCTCAAGCGAACCGCCAGAAGCTCAGTCCAGAAGAGCGAGATCAGAAGCAGCTCGAAAGGCTTGCGTCGAAACTCGGACTTTCTGATTTGCAGCAAAAGCAGGTCGGAAAGATTCTTGCCGAGCAGACCCAAATGCGGGAAAAAGGAAAAATGGATCGCAAGGCCGAATATGGCAAAGGAAACAAAATGAGCGCGGATGAAAAAGAAGCTTGGAGAAAGGGACTTTTGGCGAAGCACAATGAAATGAAAATGAAAATCGTGGCGGTTCTAACTCCAGAACAAAAGTTGAAATGGGAAGAAATGCAGGAGCACAACCAGAAGCGCGCCGCCGAGCGAGAGGAAAATCGCCATGAAATGAAAGACCGTAGATAAAATTTATGACAAAACATTTTGCTTGTATGCCAAAATAAGTTAGTTTTGGTTCTATTAACTTAATAATAAACAGTATGAAAAAGATTTTAGCCACACTTGCACTGGCGCTCGCGTTCACCTTTTCGGTCAATGCACAAGATAAGAAGGTCTCATATGATGACGCTGCAAAAAAAGACGTGGCAGCCATTGTTGCCAAGTTTCAGATTTCTCAGGATACCAAGAATGATATGATGTACCTGATGACAAAAAAACATGAAATGCTCGCAGAGCCAAATATGACTCCTGCTCGGAAAGCGGAAATCCAGAAAATCATAGGTGATAAGGTTCTATCGGGATTGCCGGGCAGCGACCAGAAAGCGCTTATTACTGACAAGGCACTTTACGACCAAATCACGAAATAACAATTTTTTGGACACAATTAATTGCAAAGCCCGTTTTCAGCGGGCTTTTTTCATTTGTGGAATCAATCTTTTGGCGACCTTGCCAACGGCTTCAATCGTATGATCAAGGTCTTCATAAGATAGTGCATCGCACAGAAACCATGTTTCATACGCCGAGGCAGCAATATAGATTCCCTCGTTCAACATACCATGGAAAAACTTCTTGAACGTTTCGTTGTCACCTCTTTTGGCGGTATCGAAGTCAACAACGGCATCAGTACAAAAATGAACTGAAATCATCGAGCCAACCCTGTTGATAGTGTGCTGCACATTGTTCTGATGAAGTTGATGCGAAATTCCGTTTTCAAGATATGCCGTCTTTGCCGAGAGGCTATCGTAAATTGAATCATTCAATGAAAGTTCCTTGAGCATCGCCAAGCCAGCTGCCATCGCCAATGGATTTCCAGAAAGCGTCCCAGCTTGATAGACCGGGCCAATAGGCGCCAAATAATCCATGATTTCTGCCTTGGCGGCAAATGCACCAACGGGCAAACCTCCACCGATCACTTTACCGAACGCAACAATATCGGCTTCGATTGAGTAAAGTTGTTGCGCGCCCCCTTGCGCCAACCGAAAACCCGTCATGACCTCGTCAAAAATCAATAATGTTTGGTTGCTGGTGCAAATTTCGCGCAAAGCCTTCAAAAATCCTTCACTTGGCGGAATGCATCCCATATTTCCGGCAACGGGTTCGATGATCACCGCGGCAATCTCGTCCTTATTTGATTCGAACAGTGCTTTTACGTTCTCTATATCATTGAATCTTGCCAACAAAGTATCTCGCGCGGTTCCTTTGGTAACGCCCGGACTGTTGGGCTCGCCGAAAGTTGCCGCGCCACTTCCGGCCTGGATCAGGAACGAATCTGAATGACCATGGTAACAGCCCGCAAATTTTATTATTTTTTCTCTATTGGTATAACCTCGCGCCAATCTCACAGCGCTCATGCAAGCTTCTGTCCCACTGTTTACGAATCGGATCTTTTCAATGTTCGGAACCATCCTTACCGCAAGCTCTGCAATCTCTGTTTCAATTGCCGTGGGCGTTCCAAATGAAGTTCCCATTCGACATTTCTCGATTATCGCCTCTACCACTGGCTTGTGCGCATGCCCTAAAATCATTGGTCCCCAACTATTGATATAGTCTATAAATTTGTTTCCATCTTCATCATAAAGATAGGCGCCCTCAGCCCTATTTATAAAAATTGGCGTCCCACCAACCGATTTAAAAGCGCGTACTGGAGAGTTGACACCGCCCGGAATTACATTTTGTGCCTCTTGGAACAAGGCCGAGCTTCTAGAATAAAGCATTTATTTTATTTGAAGATTTTGACCGATCGAAATGGTGTTGTCCCTGAGATTGTTCTTGCGACGAATGTCATCCACGGTAACATTGAATCTTTTTGAAATCGAATAAAGCGTATCGCCCTGTGCGACCTTATATAACTGTTCGTTTCGGCTTCTATCAGGATCGAGTGCGCGGACCAAGTTTTTTTTGCCCAAAACTTCTGCATCGTACTGGTCAAGATTATAGCGTTCGATAATGCTTATCAATTTCTCGGGATAGCGCGAATCTGTTGCATAGCCGGCCGCTTTGAGACCTTTTGCCCACCTTTTGTAATCGTCCTTGTCCAGCGAGAACAACGATGAATATCTTGAACGACTTGTTAGGAACAGCGAATGATCTGCATAAGATTCGCTCGGCTGGTCATACTTTCTGAAACATTCCTGCGCTGCGTCATCATCATACTTTACGCTTGGTCCATCCCATTCTTTGTGGCACTTTATACCAAAGTGGTTGTTGGCGATCGCGCTTAAAGGTCCGGTTCCCGCGCCAGATTCCAAGATGCCCTGCCCCAAAATTATGCTTGCCGGAATACCATACGTCGCCATATTGTACTCTGCGATGTCTTTAAACTGGTCGATATAGTCTAGCACGATGGCGGTAGTCACCTTTACCTGCGTCGTGGCTTCCAAAATTTCTGATTTAGAATAAACCGTAGTGTTTCCTGTAGATTTTCCGCTCTCTTTCGCATTCTCATACTGCTGCTCAACACGTCTTTGGTTTGCATCATTGCTAACGGTCTTTTGTCCTTGATTTGGCTTTTTGATTGTTCGCGAGGTAGATTGCGGATGTTTTGGTTTCGAGGTTCTTACGACAGAACGGTTTCCGCCGCAACCAATGAATGTGAATACAATTAAAAGTAGAAAAAGTTTCTTAGCCATGAATATTTATCAAAGTGAGATTTTTGCTTTCAAGCTGCACGTTCATACCTTCGATGGCCTGAATACCTCCAGTATGAATGGCAAGGATTTTTTTGTTTTCCAAGTGTCCATTGTCTATCAATCTGCATATGCCAAACAACATTTTCGCCGTATAGATCGGGTCGAGCAGAATGTTGTACGCCTTTTGGAACGCATTCATAAAACTCACGAGTTCCGTATTTATTTTGGCATAACCACCACAATTGTAATCATTGACAAGTTCCCAATTGTCGGTTTTGGCAAATTTACGAATATCTTTTTTTAAAAAATCGCCGTTCACAGCTGGAAAGCCCAAAATTTTCTGGTGAGGCTTTGATGAATTTATGATGCCGGCAATGGTTCCTCCCGTTCCCACAGAAACGCAGACCACATCAAATCGCTCATCATCGCGTGTAAGTATTTCTTCACAACCGCGCACTGCCAGTTCGTTGGTCCCGCCTTCCGGCAAAAAGTAAAGATCACCAAATTCTGAGTGAAGCAAAGTTTGATAATCTTGGTCCTGCCGTCGGCGATATTCTTCGCGCGACACAAATTTGAACCGCATTCCATCTTCTCTGGCCTTTGTTAATGTTGAATTTAGCGCTGGTGAATTTTTGAGCTCGTCGCCGCGAATGACCCCAATTGTTTGAAAACCTTTTAACCTTCCGGCAAAAGCCAAGGCTGCGATATGATTGGAGTATGCACCGCCAAAAGTCAGGATTGCAGTTGTGCCATGCGATTTTGCCTCTGCAAGATTGTACTTGAGCTTCCGATATTTGTTCCCAGATATATCGGGATGCAATAGATCTTCCCTTTTTATAAAAATCTCAACGCCATTGTAGACAATGCGCTCGTTGATGGAAGTTTCGTTCAAAACTTAGTTTTTCCTGTTACCGATAATTATTTTTTGGTTCAGATCTCCAGCCTCTGTCGTCATTTTTACGATATAAACGCCATCTGCGTACTGCGATGTAGAAAAAGTTGAAACACCGGAGGTTCCTATATCAGATTTGCTCAACAGTTTTTTTCCAGTAATATCAAACAGGCCAAACTTCTGGATTTCAATGAATTTTGGATTGTTGAGCGTCAAGGTCTGTGCGTAGTTGTTCTGGAGCAAGTTCACATTGGCGCTAGCAATCTGGTTGATTGCGAGCGCCCCGTCGGTTTTGAACGTAATTTCAAATCTACCGTGATGCAGTCCGGGCAACAGTTCGAATTCATATGGCTGTGTTTTAATATCGCTGTAGATCTGGCGTTCGCGATCAAAAAGATAGACATTCTCTACTTCGTTGAAATTCAGCATCTCATTTACCTGAATCTTGAAAACCGCGGCGATGGAGTTTTTAAAATCGACCGGAATTCGCTTCTCGATATTGTATTCTATTGCAGAAATGACAAATGCTTTTTCATCTATTGAGAAATACATGTCAAGATCGGCAGAGTCCGGAGATTTTGCATCCATCCCAATATCGATTCCGTCGGTCGCGCCGGGAATCATTGCGAGCACAATTTCTTTAACGGCAACATTGTTCATGAGCGTTCGAAACTTTATTTGAGGCACGGGACGAGTGCTCACCGTTGTATAGTCAAAACCAGAAACGGATGCAATCGGTGGCAGAAAACCCCCGTTGGCATCACTGGCGTAAGTGCTCGGGCGCTCAAAATCTGAATAGCTTCCCTCCTTTTGGTAAACCCTGAAGTTGTTGGTCATGGCCACGGTGGCATCTGCAGTTCCCTCTATCATAAAACCTTGTCCAATCGGTGAAAATCTTCGGTTGTAGTTGCCGCCCGTTCCACCGGTCGCCGTTAATGTTGTTCCCGCTCCATCGTAAGCATAAAATACCGCCGGAACATAAACGCCCATATTACCGTAAGGCACAATTGCAGCGCCGCCCATCGGAGAATATGTGCCGTAACCGCCATTGTAGGCAGCAATCAAGTGCGAATTGACACCGCGATCTTGTTCCCAGAAATATGCAGTCTGCGTTGTATTGGTTGCCGATAACAAAAATGCTTTCAGATCTATCGCAGATGGATATGGATTTCCCGTAAGGGTTTTTTTGCCGGTGAGAACGTTTATCGATATGTTTCCATCGTTTGGCTTACCGCGAAAATCGTAGCGTTGCGCACCGAGACCACCGGGATTGTTGGTCGCACCGTTGTCGGAAAAAGACGCGTCTGCACCAGAAGTTCCTTTCATGGTAAAACCTTCTCCCGCTTCGATTGTGCTCATTGCGCCCGTGGCAGCCCAACCTGCATAGGTGCTTTGTCCCAAAAATCTATAGATCCAGCGTGGCGCGATCGATAGCGGATTTGCTATTCCGTCAAGAGCGCTTGCACCCAAAATTATTGCCGGAGTACTTGCAGTGACCGATGTCGGTTGGTTTAGCATCGTGATGCCGAAAGGTTCATTGCCCAAAGTGGCTGAAGCATTCCCAATTGGCGAGCACCAATAGTTATATTCATAATTATCCACATTGCCTTCCTGAAAAACAGAGAGCTTTCCCGCGCCTGTATTGGTGGAACTTCCGCTCGTTCCTTGCAGCAACTGCGACTGGGTGCGGAGATAAATATTGGACGATGGATCGATGTCAACATTCTGTGTAACGTAAACCATTTGATCTTTCACAAACATATAGCTCCCGTTCTTCACATATATTTGAGAATATGAAATATCGGTGCCTGCAAATATTGCAAGACAAATCAAGGCAAAATATAACTTCCTCATAACATGAAACTTTAAGTCAGTAAAACTATAATAAAAACAATACACAAAATGATTTTAGCAGAAGAAAATTTATGAAAACATTTGTTGGTGCCGATTGTCGGTTATTAAGGTTAGTTGTCGGTTAAAAACATCAAAACAAGACGATTACCATACATTTACAAGATAATTTTATGTCGAAGTATATGAGAAAGATTTACGCACTCGCAACTGTGCTCTTGATGTCGATGCACATCGGTCTTATCGCCCAAGTTGGCATTGGCACAACCACCCCGAACGGCGCATTGGATATCGTATCCGCCAATGACGGGCTTCTGATCCCGCGCATAGCGTTGGTCAATACCGTGACCGCAACAGTGATCACGCCGACGGTCTCGGAACTGGTTTACAACACGGTTTCGATCAACGATGTTACGCCCGGTTATTACTATTGGGATGGGTCGAAATGGGTACAACTCCAAACAGGGGCAAAAAATGAGTGGAGCCTTACCGGAAATGCGGGAACTGTGGCCGGTACCAACTTTTTGGGAACCACCGATAATATTGGACTTAGATTTAAAACCAACAACGCCGACCGTTTCGAGATAAGCAACAACGGTTTCTTGAGGTCTTTTGCAGATGGAACAGCCGCGATTCCCGCCTATTCCTGGAACTCAAACAATAATATGGGCGTTTTTCGAGTGAATGCGAACACGATGGGTTTTTCAACTGCAAGTGCGGAAAGGATGCGGATTACGCCAACAGGCCAGGTCGGAATTGGAACCACGGCACCAAACGCTTCAGCAGTTCTTGATGTGAGCAGTCCCAATAAAGGTGTTTCATTTCCAAACATAAATCTAACTTCCGAAACTGATGCGGCAACAATAGCCGCGCCCGTTCCGGGTTTGATGGTGTACAACACCAATAGCGGAATGCCTTGCGGAAAGGGGCTTTATTTCAACAACGGAACTAATGTGGCGCCGGTTTGGACCTGCTTTACTAAAACTGTTAGACAATATCACGCTTACGATACGGCGGGACGTACGAATATAACTTCTGCAACTGCAACCTTACAGCCAGGATGTACTATTACACTCACGGTTCCAACCGGACAAGTGGCTGACATCAAAATTGACGGCGTTTTGGGCGGGACAAATGTGAGCACTATTACTTCCGACTACGGCGTCTTTGACGCAATAGTTTATGTGGATGGAACATTTTTGCCAAAAGGCGGCTGGAATCGAACCTCGATTGTAAATGCGTCAAACACAAACAGTTTCAATGTATGCACAGTCTCGACAACCTGGACTGGTGTTACCTCAGGAGTGCATACCATTCAACTTTTTACCAGACGCTCATACGGCAACTCAGCTGTTACCTTGGGCGGAGATTGTTCTCTGATAACAAACTGTGGCGAAATCCACGCAATTGTAACCTATAGATAAAATGAAAAAGTTATTATTAGGTTTTATTATCTGTTTCAGCGCAACTGTATCATCACAAAGACTTGCTTCTTCAAAAAAAAGCGAACCCCAAACTCTTGATAGTTCAGCAGTTGAAATTGAAAAAGTCGAGCTGAATTCTAATCATTTACGTATGTCAATGGCAAAAGGACAATTTCCGGTTGAAGAAGAAAATAAATCGCACGCACCGGAAACAGAAGCTGTCATAGATAATAAAGTTGATAAGGTACAACCGGCGTCGATAAAAAAATTCTAGTCTTACTGAAGATATTTCGTAAAACCCCAAAAAGACCTTGACCTCAAATAATCAAGGTCTTTTTCATTTGTATACGCTTCTCGCTCAAAAGAAATATTTCGGTACGCCATTCGCCTATCGCGCAACTTGACCCATCGGTACAGAAATTCAAGTCCGTACCAAACAAAAAACAGAATCACCAGCATTTCCCATTGCTGCCGTATGTGGATCTTCTCGTGGTTCACCAAAACCTTAAAATCAAAAACCTTGCGATCGCGCAGCAGCACGAACGGAAAAATCGCCATTCCCTGAAAACCCTTTGGCACCAACAATCTCGAAACAATCACGAACATCTCAGACTAAAGTTTTAAATTTGCTAGGTATGGACCAAAGTAAAGAAAATAAACCCGTTGAGGGCGAGGATTTTTATTACACGCCCGAAGGTTACAAATGCTTTACCGAAAAATACCACCTCAAGCGCGGCCATTGCTGCAAAAGCGGTTGCAGGCATTGTCCATACGGATTCGACAAAAAAACCGGAAAGCTCAAAAAATAGTATTCCACGGCGGAAAGATTTGGGCGTTGCCTTCGGCCGGGCTTTCCGGGCTCGCTTTTGTGGCTCCGCTGCGCTGCCACAAAGAGCTCAAACAACCCTGCAATCCCTAACGCAAAACACAACGACCAACAATGACTTTCAAAGACCAGATTTTAGCGGGAATCCCAGATCAATTGCCTGCCAAAAAACCATACGATGCAGTAATAAACCACGCGCCAAAACGCAAGGACATTCTTTCGCCCGACGAAAAGAAACTTGCGCTGCGGAATGCCCTTCGATATTTTGAACCAAAGCACCACGAAATCCTATTACTAGAATTCTTGGAAGAGCTCAACACCTACGGCCGGATCTATATGCACCGTTTTCGCCCGGATTACGAGATGCGCGCGCGACCAATTTGGGAATATCCAGGAAAATCAGAACAGGCAAAAGCCATAATGTTGATGATCCAGAACAATCTCGACAAGGCCGTGGCGCAGCATCCGCACGAACTCATCACCTACGGCGGCAATGGCGCGGTTTTCCAAAATTGGGCTCAATATCTACTCACCATGCAATATCTGTCCGAAATGACGGACGAGCAAACGCTCACCATTTATTCCGGACATCCGATGGGACTTTTTCCATCGCACAAAGATGCGCCACGCGTGGTCGTGACCAACGGCATGATGATTCCCAACTATTCAAAACCCGATGATTGGGAAAAATTCAATGCGCTCGGCGTAACGCAATATGGGCAAATGACCGCCGGAAGTTATATGTACATCGGGCCGCAAGGGATTGTTCACGGTACGACAATCACAGTGCTGAATGCGTTCAGAAAAATAAAAAAAGCACCGAGCGGCGGCTTGTTCGTCACTTCAGGTCTCGGCGGAATGAGCGGCGCTCAACCAAAGGCAGGAAACATTGCTGGTTGTGTCACGGTCTGTGCAGAGGTCAATTCAAAAATCACGCACATCAGGCATTCGCAAGGTTGGATAAATGAGGTGGTGGAAAATATTGAAGAACTTGTGTCGCGCGTTCGGAAGGCTTTAAAGAACAAAGAGGTCGTTTCGATCGGCTATCTCGGAAATATTGTTGATGTCTGGCAACGTTTTGACAAGGAAAACCTTCACATCGATATTGGTTCAGACCAAACATCATTGCACAATCCTTGGGCCGGCGGTTATTATCCGTTAGGTTTTACATTCGAAGAATCCAATGATATGATGGCCAATAATCCGGAAAAATTCAAAGAAGAAGTGCAAAAAACCCTTCGACTTCACGCGGACGCGATCAACAAGCACACTGCAAAAGGAACTTACTTTTTCGATTACGGGAATGCCTTTCTGCTCGAAGCTTCTCGCGCCGGTGCCGATGTAATGGCGAAAAATAAAGTTGATTTCAAATATCCGAGCTATGTTCAGGACATTATGGGTCCAATGTGCTTTGACTACGGCTTCGGGCCTTTTCGATGGGTCTGTGCTTCGGGGAAACCGGAAGACCTCGCAAAAACAGACGAGATAGCTTGCAGGGTTCTTGAAGATTTGGTGAAAGCCGCACCACCCGAAATTCAACAACAATTGAAGGACAACATCCAATGGATAAAAAGCGCACAAGAAAATAAATTGGTCGTAGGTTCCCAGGCCAGAATACTTTACGCCGACGCCGAGGGCCGAACGAAAATCGCCGAAGCTTTCAACAAAGCCATCGCAAACAAAGAAATCGGTTTCGTGATTTTGGGTCGCGACCACCACGATGTTTCCGGCACTGATTCGCCTTATCGCGAAACCTCAAATATTTATGATGGATCGCGCTTTACCGCGGACATGGCCATTCAAAATGTAATCGGCGACAGCTTTCGTGGCGCGACTTGGGTAAGCATTCACAATGGCGGCGGCGTGGGTTGGGGCGAGGTCCTAAACGGCGGATTTGGTATGGTTCTTGATGGTTCTGAAGATGCAGAAAGGCGCTTGAAATCAATGCTTTTCTGGGATGTCAACAATGGTATTTCACGCCGAAGTTGGGCCCGAAACGAAGGTGCGGTTTTTGCAATAAATCGCGCGATGAAAACCAATCCTGATTTAAAGGTGACATTGCCAAATTTTGTTGAGGACAGATTGATTGAAGATTTTATGTAAATGAAAAAGGTGAACAGTATAACGTTGATGCTTATGGGAATCGGTCTTTTACCGATTGCCGCGCTCACCGACAATTTACTGCTCAAATCGTTGGCGCTTATTGCCTCAATCATTTTGAACCTTGTGGCGATCGTCAAGAACTTCAAGGAAAAGAAAGAGAATAAATTATAAAAAAAATGACTATGAAAAAGATGAAAATTTTGGTGCCCGCGCTGCTATCGCTGGTACTCTCTTCGTGCACTTCGGTGCGCGTGGCCTCAGATTATGACAAGGCTGTAGATTTTACGGCGTACAAAACATATGCATTCTTCAAGACAGGAATCGACAAAGTTGAAATTTCGGACCTCGACAAGAAACGAATATTGCGGTCGGTAGACGAAACGATGGCGATGAAAGGTTTTACCAAGAGCGATACACCCGATATGCTGATAAATTTCTTTACAAAAGCGCGACAGGATGTTAATGTCAACCAGTTCAATAATGGATGGGGTTGGGGCGGCGGTTTCGGCTACGGCTGGGGCTACGGTTGGGGCTGGGGCGGTAACAACGCATCTGTTACTCGAACCACAGAAGGCACGCTGTTCATCGACCTGATCGACGCCAAGAAAAAAGAAATGATATGGCAGGGCGAGGGCGTTGGTATCTTAACAGAAAATTCTGGCGACAAAGATGCGCGCATCAAGGAATTCGTGATGAAGATTTTGGAACAATATCCGCCGATGATGAAGACCAAATAATTTTGGTTGCATTTTATTACAAAAACAAAACCCGGAAAGATTTTCCGGGTTTTTGCATTTAAAAATAATCCATCATCGTCAATTTGATATTGAGTGGGTTGTGGGATTTTAGACTATCTTTCGGTTAAATTTTATTGTTATGAAAATACATTCTAAACTTCACGGCATCATAGACTATTTGGTTGTTGCCTTTTTATGGATTTCGCCAACGTTGTTTATGCTTTCGCCAAAAACAGCGATTTTCACCTACGTTCTTGGCGGGATACATTTGCTGCTAACGATTTTTACAAATACTTCGATGGGATTGGTCAAGTTGATTCCTTTACGTGTTCACGGTTGGATTGAGTTGGTGGTTTCTATTGCGTTGGTGGGCGTTGCTTTCTATTTGGGAAATCTTGAAGGCGATGTTTCGCGAAACTTTTATCTGGGTTTTGCCGGTGCTGTTTTTGTCGTTTTTCTTTTGACAGATTATAAATCTGCTATAAATGTTGGATAAAATTTGATTATGGCTTCCTCGCAGCCCCGATTGAAACGGAAAGCTTTTGTCCTAAAAACAAAGTTTTGCATTTCCCGGTGGAAAAGAGCGACCAACGGAAGCTCTTTTTCTATCGTGGAAATGCCTTTGTTTTTGGACAAAACTTGAAGTGGAAAGCGGGAATTTGCTGCCCAAAAATCAATATGCCAAAAGTTCCTCGACTTTCTTTTTTACCTTCTCGGAAGATGGAATCATCGTCTGTTCCAATATTGAATTGAGCGGAATCGCGGGCATATTTTCAGACCCGATGACCATCACCGGCGCATCGAGCTGTCTGAAACATTTTTCCTGAATCATTCCCGCCAAGCTTCGCGCAAACGAATTGTTGACGGGCTCTTCGGTCACGACAAGGCATTTTTTGGTCTTCTTGACAGATTTTAAAATCGCTTCTTCGTCAAGTGGAAAAATTGTTCGCAAATCGATAATCTCGACCTTGTTTTTTATTTCCGCGGAAGCGTTCAACGCCCAATGGACGCCCATTCCGTAGGTAATAATCGTGATGGTTTCAGATTCGTCAGCGGGCCAGATTTCCTGAACAATATGTGCTTTACCAAATGGCAGCACATAATCTTCGCTCGGCTCATTCGTTCTGGCCATTTCCGTGCCTTTCACTTTGGACCAATAAAGTCCTTTGTGTTCAAGAATGACCACGGGATTTGGGTCGTAATAAGCGGCTTTCAGCAAACCTTTAAGGTCGGCGCCATTGCTTGGATAGGCGATTTTGATGCCGCGGATATTTGTAAGGATACTTTCCACCGAAGACGAATGATACGGGCCGCCGCTGCCATACGCGCCAATGGGGACGCGCAAAATCATCGAAACCGGCCATTTTCCGTTCGATAGATAATTCGAGCGGGAAACTTCTGTAAAAAGTTGGTTGAGTCCCGGCCAAATATAATCTGCGAACTGAACCTCAACAATCGGCTTCAAGCCAACGGCCGACATCCCAACCGTGGAACCGACGATAAACGCTTCCTGGATGGGTGTGTTGAAAACGCGGTCGTCGCCAAATTTCTGCGCCAACGTAGCGGCTTCGCGGAAAACGCCGCCCAATCTGCCGCCAACATCCTGACCGTATAGCAAACATTCTTTGTGCTCTCGCATCAATTCTTCCACCGCAAAAAGTGCGCAATCAACCATCACAACTTTCTCGTCACGCGGTGGATTTCGCTCGCCTTTTTCTTCTGTGATTGGCGTTGGTGCGAAATCGTGCGTGAACAAATCTTCCGGCGACGGTTCTTCTGCCAGTTGTGCTTTTTCAAAATCCGCTTTTACATTCTCTTTCGCGGCGTTTTCGAGTTCGTCAATTTCGGAATCTGTAAAACCTACATCGTTCATTTGCTGAATCAAAACCGGATAAGGGTCGCGGGATTTTGCCTCTTCCAAATCATCGCGATACCATTCCATTCTGACACCGGAAGTGTGGTGATTCAGCAACGGAACCTTAGCGTGAATTAAAAAGGGTCGTCGTTCTGTCCTGATTGTCTCTATAACATTCTGCACGGCTTTGTAGCTTTCGTTAAAGTTTGCGCCATCTATCGAAATGGCCTCGATGCCGTGAAAACCTTTGATATATTCAAAAGCATTTTGCGCACGAGTTTCTGCAGCGTTTGCAGAAATATCCCAACCGTTATCCTGAATCAAATAAAGTATCGGCAGTTGCTTCAACGCCGCCATTTGAAAAGCTTCGGCAACTTCGCCTTCGGTCACTGACGCATCGCCGAGCGAACAAACCACGATTGGCAAATCAGCGAGTTCATCCTGAATCCCGACATTTTCTTTGTACCAAAATCCCATCGCCGCGCCCGTTGCGGGAATCGCCTGCATTCCCGTTGCCGAAGACTGGTGCGGAATTTTTGGCTTGTCTGCATCGCGCAAACTTGGATGGCAATAATAGCTGCGACCGCCAGAAAATGGGTCGTCTTTTTTAGCCATCAATTGCAGCATCAAATCGTAAGGTTTCATACCAATCCCTAACAACATAGCGTCGTCGCGATAATATGGAAACGCAAAATCCTGTGGCAAAAGTTGCATCGCAAGCGCAATCTGAATCGCTTCGTGACCACGCGAAGTGGCGTGAACATATTTGGAAACCACTTTGAAATTCTCTTCGTACAATTCGGTCATCGCCTTGGCCGTTGCCATTGTGCTGAATGCCTTTTTTAAAATATCCTTCAAATCCTAAAATTTTTTATGAGCGAATCGCTCGGGCTTTATCCTTTTTCCATTTTCCCGCCTTCCACTTCAATATTTATTTTTCCAAAAAGAAAAATAAAGGATTTCCATTGCAGTCGGGGCTATTAGATTTTCGTTATCGCTTTTTGAAACGTCGGCGCGAAATGACTTCACTTTACAGCAACCGTCCAACCGAATTTATCCTCAATTTTCTGGGTTTTTATTTTGTTCAAATCATCATTTATTTCGTCGCACATCGGTGTGTTTTTTGGAAGCTCGATTTTAAAATCTGCATTACCAATTTCTTCAACAATCGCAAGTCCAACAGCGGTTCCAAGTCCAAAACATTCTTCCAAAGTTCCGTTTGCGCTGGCATCTTTTATTTCCGAAAGTTTTATCGGCCGTTCGGTCACCTCATAACCTTTACTGCGCAAAAGTTCGATGACGCTCATTCTCGTGATGCCCGCCAAGACAGCGCCGCCGAGGTTTGGCGTGATAAATTTGCCATCAATCTTGAAGAAAATATTCATCGTACCACATTCCTGAATGTATTCAAAATTGTGTCCGTCAAGCCACAAAACTTGGTCGTAACCTTTTGATTTTGCAATTTCCGTTGGTCGAATTGCCGCAGCGTAATTTCCTGCCGCTTTTGCCTCGCCCGTTCCGCCCTCGACTGCGCGAACGTAACTTGTCTCGGCATACAATTTAATCGGCCGACTGAAAAATGGTCCCGCTGGCGACGCCATAATTATAAATTTATATCTTGTCGCGGCGCGCATTCCGATAAATGGTTCGTCGGCGTACATAAATGGTCTCAAATAAAGTGCGCTGCCGTCGGCTTTCGGAATCCAATTGAGTTCAATATCAACGAATTTCTTCAATGCTTCAACAAATAATTCTTCAGGAAAATGTGGCATTCCCATTCTATCTGCACTTTTATTCAACCGTTTGGCATTTTCCTTTGGACGAAACAATATTGGTGTTCTGTCTTTTCCCAAAGTCGCTTTCATTACTTCAAAAATCGCTTGCCCATAATGCAAAGCCATTGACGCTGGATGCGTTGGAATAATTTCAAGCGGTTCGATACGAGCAATTTGCCATTCGCCATTTTCATAATAGCAAACAAACAAATGGTCG
>JBBSUW010000061.1:0-17368 GCA_038234025.1 Flavobacteriales bacterium | reverse complement strand
CAATCTACACTTGGGGCTGGAACAACTATGGCCAGCTCGGCGATGGCACTTTCATAGATAGAAATACACTTGCGCCGATATCTACAAATTGCATGTTGTCGGTGCAAGATTTCAACAATGATGAAACTGTAAAAGCTTTTCCAAACCCTATTCTGAACGAGCTGACCATCAAAAGTGTGATTATGAACAATCGTTCCGCCGTAATGCTTACCAATATTGCGGGGCAGACCATGTACTACAATGAAAATGCGGACTTTCTGAATGATGGCAACTTCAAGGTTGACATGACAAGTTTTCCCAGCGGCATCTATATTCTTTCGATTGCCGCCAACGACAAAACGGTCAGAAAAAAAATCGTAAAACTTTAAACCGCTTTAGACGGCTGCCGAATTGCCCCGATTTTAACCTACTCGCTGGACATCTTTGTTCAACCCTAAAGCGGCGTCTCTGTACGCGTGCGGTGTTTTCTACTTTATTTTCTAAACAATTTAAAAAACAAAACAATGCAAAAATTCTATTTTGCGCTGTGCATGCTTTCAATGCTCGGCGGGGCTATCAATGCCCAAAATTCAGAAAGACGAACAACAATCTGGGATGGCAAGTCGTGGTCAACGGGAATTCCGGACAAATATTCCGATGCGATAGTTTTAAAAGATCTTATCATGGTAAATAAATACTGAACCTCCCCCAGAAAGGCAACATTTCTGCAATCAGAGATATCGGACAAAAATTTCGGGAATAAACTGGCAACGGGAGTTTATGTGGTTATTGCGACCCAAGGTGATGCAAAAAAAATAATCAAGATGGTTAAAAGATAGTTTTATTCAGCTATATCAATAGGGCTGCGAGCAATCGCAGCCTTTTTGTATTAATCAATCAAAACGAACTGAGAGAAATTTCGCCTCTGCCAAATTTCAAGTATTTAAAAAAAATAATATCGATACCTTTGCCGCGCTGAAACTTTCGGAAATCATCAACAAAAATCCGGGGAAAGGTTTGGCGGTAAAAAAAGCGAAATATACAATCATCAGCAAGTTTCCAAAACTGTTCAAGTTTTACCTGAACCTTCGCCGAAAAATTTAAAGTACAATGCTTTACGGATTATTGTCCTACGAGGAAAACAAAAAGTTCTTCAACGTAGGCGACAACATACAGAGTTTGGCGGCCAAGCAATTCTTGCCAAAAGTTGATTATTATATCAACCGCGAAAAGATGGCGGACTATGACAAAGGGCCGACGAAGGTCATTATGAACGGCTGGTTCACTCACAACATCCACAATTGGGTGCCGTCGGCAGACATAAAACCGTTGTTAGTTTCGTTTCATATCAACAACACGGCAGCGCCATTCATGCTTTCTGAAAAAGGTATTGCCTATCTCAAAAAACACCAGCCCATTGGTTGTCGCGACCAGTTTTCGGCAGATACTTTAAAAGCAAAGGGCATCGACGCCTATTTTTCGGGCTGCCTTACCTTGACGCTCGATTCTTATAAAGTTGATGATTCCGAAAGGGGAGAAGATATCTATATCGTCGATCCGCTGTACAGTTATCCGACTTGGGAAAAAGTGAGCTACAATTACAAAAGATTCCTGCGAAGCATCCAGAACGGTAAACTGTTCGAGCTTGGAAATCAGAAAAAACACATCGCGAATTTCATTGATGAAGACCTTTTGAAAACCGCCCATTTCGTGAACCAAGAACCGCCTGCCGGAAAATATACGGAAGCCGAGAAGTTTGAAATGGCAGAAGATTTATTGAAGAAATATGCGAGGGCAAAATTGGTAATAACCTCTAGAATCCATTGCGCACTGCCTTGTTTGGCAATGGGAACGCCCGTTATTTTTGTCAACGGTTTTGACAGTTTTGTGGATTCGTGCCGATTTGATGGCATTCTTGAATTGTTCAACAGAATTGATGTTGACAGTAAAACCGGAAAGTACACTTCTAATTTTGGTCTAGAAGGTAAAATAAATCGCAACACGGTTGTAAAGAATTTGGGCAAGCACCATGCGTTGGCCGAGCCGATGAAGGAAAAATGTCGGGAATTTATAATACCCAATTAAGTGTAAATCATGTTTGAAAATTATATTTTAGCTCCGCTCTTGTCGAATATCAATTCTTTCGCTGATCGAAATGCGTTTTGTATAGATTCCGTTTTTTACACCTATCAGGATTTCGGGCAAAACATCTCTAAAATCCGGACATCAATTCAGCAGAATTCATCTTCATGTAAAAATATCGGCTTGCACGTTAATGACGATCTAGAAACCTATGCCGCAATATTTGCAATATGGCTTGAGGGATATGCGTATGTTCCCCTGCATCCTAACCAGCCGCTCGATCGGAATCTTGAAATAGTGTCGCAGGCTCATATTGACTTGATACTTTCTTCTAAAACTGATAATTTTGCTGAAGGATTAAAATCCACTAATCTTTCAAAACTTGAATTTTCAGAATTAAACTTTATTCCTAAAGAGACATCCGATCAAGATTTAGCATACATTCTTTTCACTTCTGGAAGTACTGGAAAACCGAAAGGTGTGCCCATAACCAGAAAGAATATCGGTGGTTTTATGAAATCGTTCTGGGAGACTGGAATCACAATTGATGAAACGGATAGATGTTTGCAATGTTTTGACCTAACATTTGATGTTTCGGTACAATCATTTTTAGTCCCGCTTACAAAGGGCGCCTGCACTTTTACCATTCCGCACGATCAGATTAAATATAGTTACGTTTTCGGTTTGCTTGATGATCACCAGCTTACTTTTGGAGCAATGGCGCCATCCATGATTCGTTATCTGCGCCCATATTTTGAAGAAATAGATATTCCAAGTATGCGATATGCAATTTTAACTGCTGAAGCTTCACCGTTGGAACTTGTCACAGAGTGGGCAAAATGCATCCCAAATGCAGAGATCTACGATTTTTATGGTCCTACTGAAGCTACTATCTATTGCACCTATTATAAAGTTCCACTTGATGGAAGCGCCAAACAACTTAACGGAATGCTGTCAATTGGGAAAGTAATGGATGGCTTAACGGCTGTGATTCTTGATGAAAATAACAAAATTCTTGGTGAGAATGAAAAGGGTGAAATGTGCATATCGGGAATTCAATTAACTTCAGGTTACTGGGAAAATACCGATAAAACCGAGGAAGTATTTTTTAATTTGACTGTCCACGATAAAACACAGCGTTTTTATAGAACGGGTGATTTGTGTTACCGAGATATTGACGGTGATATTTTATATTCTGGGAGGATCGATTTTCAAGTGAAAATCCAGGGTTACAGAATAGAATTGGGAGAAATAGAGCATCACGTTAGAGAATTTCTTCATGGACAAAATGCAATTGTACTACCATTTGAAAATAAAAATCAAAACACCGAACTTGCTCTTTTCGTGGAAGGTGATTTTGGTGGCGAGGATAAACTAATTACTTATCTCAAATCAAAAGTTCCAGCATATATGATTCCGACAAGATATATCACGCAGCCTTCTTTTCCAACCAATTCGAGCGACAAGATCGACAGAAAAAAATTAGCTGAGCGTCTGATAAATTAGTAACGTGCTTGTAACTAGCAAATTCAAATAAGCTATGCGAGATACATCAAAAAAACGAATAATTCGCAAAAGCGAATAATTGCTAAACATAAAAAAGGATTGTAACATGGATTTTACTTTTCGCGACGCGACTTCAGATGATATTCCTTTTTTGGCAGAAACTGTAATTCAGGCAGAAAAGGCTGGTTCGGATATCTTGTCCTACAGTACGATTTTCGGTTTGGATGAAGCATCTGCGAAAAAACTTATAATGAAAATGATGGATGAAGAAATGGATGACTGCTGCGAATACTCGGTTTCGTCATTCATTATTGCTGAAAGGGATCGCAAGACTATAGGCGCTGTTTGTGCTTGGGCCGAAACAAGCGATGGTATGTCATCATCAATGCAAAAAGGGAATTTACTGAAATTCACAATTCCGCGAGAAAATTTTGAAAAAGCTATTCCGCTTAGTTCTATGCTCCGCGAACTTCACATTGAATATTTGCAAAATTCTATAAATATTGCACTTGTTTATGTCCATTCTAATGCACGCGGCCTGGGATTGGCAGGCAAACTGTTAAAAGCAGCATTAGATAAACATCGTGCTAAAAATGCCGAAATGACCCAAGCTTATATCCAAGTTTTCAAAAACAATATTGCAGCTATAGGTGCGTATGAAAAATTTGGGTTTGAAACTATTGAAGTAAAGTCTTCATCTCATCCGGATATAATAAAATATCTTCCCTCGGATACCAAATTTCTTATGAGGCTAACTTTCTAAATACAGTAATATGGACAGATCACAGATTTACGACAAGCTTAAAACGGTTTTTCACGAAGTTTTTAACAACCAAAATATTATGTTGTCAGATGAACTTACTGCGAATGATGTGGACAGTTGGGATTCACTTACGCACATGATCTTGATCAGCGAAGTCGAAAAGGTTTTCGGAATTACCTTTAAACTCAAAGAACTCAATAAAATGAAAAATGTCGGAGGTATGGTTGATATCATCACTGAAAAGCTTTAGCCTTACGCGATGATTTTTACGTCTTTAAATTTCTTTCTTTTTTTTCCAACCGTTTGCCTTATATTTTATTTGATTCCGATAAAACTAAGATGGATTGTTTTATTGATAGCGAGTTATTTCTTCTATATCAACATGAAACCCATTTTTGCGTTGCTTCTCGCAGGCATTACGTCGTCAACTTACATATTCACCAGACTCATTGATGGGACGGAACTCGAGAACAAAAAAACGTTGCTCATGCGCACCAACGTAATCATAATTTTATTGCCGCTTTTTTTCTACAAATATTTTGAGGCCATTAATATTGAGTTGTTTCACGCACTTGAATTTCTCAACATAAGTTATCAATTGCCCCAGATGACATTATTTCTGCCAGTAGGTATTTCTTTCTACACATTCATGGCAATTGGCTACACCATTGATGTTTACAACGAAGACCTTGTCGCTGAAAAAAATCTAGGAAAAGTAGCGCTATTTCTCTCCTTTTTTCCATTGGTGCTTTCAGGACCAATAGAACGTGCTGGAAACATTCTGCCGCAATTTAATAATTTTAAAAAGATCAACGTTCTAGATCTCAGCAGCGGACTAAAAATCATGCTTTGGGGCTATTTTATGAAACTCGTGGTGGCGGACCGACTTGGGATTTATATCGATCACGTATACGAGGACATCGCGGAAAGTAATGGAACATCCTTTATCATTACTACGATATTGTACCCGTTTCAAGTTTATGCCGATCTGGGCGGTTATTCTCTCATCGCAATTGGTGCTGCCAAAGTGATGGGCATTGATGTCATACACAATTTCAGGCGTCCATTTTTTGCTGTTTCAATGTCAGACTTTTGGCGACGATGGCATATTTCACTCATCAGCTGGATTACCGATTACGTATATACTCCGTTAGCATTCGCCTTTCGGAAACGTGGAAAATGGGGGATTGTATTAGCACTCATGGTTGCATTTTTACTAAGCGGACTTTGGCATGGGGCAGCGTTAACATTTGTTGCTTGGGGATTGGTCCAAGGAGTGTTTCTCAGTGTCGAAGCGTTGACTGTCAAGTCGAGAAAGGATTTCAGGACAAAGCATCATCTGAATGGAAAGAATTGGTTTATAATGTTTTGCTGCATATTTACATTCTTTTTGTTTGCAATTTCTCAGGTTTTTGGTCGCGCAGCTACATTGCCTGAATCTGGAACAATTTTTCTAAAAATGTTCACTGATCTTGAAAAACCTTATTTAGATGTACCAACTTTAGGCCTTGCTATTGCTACATTGTCAATGGTTTTGCTTTCTGATTTTCGCGATGAATTTTTCCCGGGAAGATTTAAAATTTTTCACAATAGATATTTTGCTGTACGCTTTAGCTCTTACGTAATCATTTTTTTTATGATTATTTTCCTTGGCGTTGTCAAAGGGCAATTCATATATTTTAAATTCTAGACCATGAAAAACTTTCTGCTCAAAGGAGGATTATTTACAGTTGTGGTGACTGTGATCATGACTGGAATTCTAAATTTTTACGGCGGATATCTTGACGACTTTTATTACAAATTCACCACTCCAAAACAGCATTCATTTATTTTGGGGGATTCTAAAGCTTTGACTGGAATTAAGCCCGACATAATTGACAAAAATCTTAAGGGCGCTTTTGAACTGCCGATGTTTAATTTCAGCTTTACGATGGGACAAGCTGCATACGGTGAATTATATCTTGAAAGTGTGAAGCGAAAGCTGGATCTGCAAACTAAAAATGGACTATTCATTTTGACTGTGAGTCCTTGGCTGCTTTCAAAACGGGAAAAAGACGATTTTGATAAGGGAATATTCTTCGAAAAAGATATGCCTCCTTACAATATGTACCTCACAGATATATATCCAAATCCTGAATATGTCTTCAAGAATTACAATTATTTCCACTTCAAAGCCATTTTTCGCCGAGGATCAAAATTACATAAGAATGGATATTTTGAAGAAGCCTACATTCCAACCGATTCACTTGTAATGAAGAGTTTAAATAGTAGTACTGAAAAAGATTTGCAAAAGAAATCTGTTCAATGGCAAAAATCTGAATATAGACTCAACCAACTTAATGAAACCGTTAAATACTTGCAAATGCATGGAACGGTAGTATTGGTTCGGATGCCCAATAGCTCCAATATTACGTCGATAGAAAATAGCTATTGGCGCAATTTCGACGCTGACATGCTCACAATCGCCAATAATAATAGCTGTACATTTGTTAATTATTCGCAAGACGCGATTAGTTTTCCAACATTTGACGGTGTACATTTTGACCATCAAACAGCGACATTATTTACAAAGTCACTGTGTGATTCGATCAAAAAAAGCGTACGCTAAACGCATAAAAATATTATATTGAAAATTCTAGTTTGTTTTGGTACGCGACCAGAAGCAATCAAAATGTGCGCTTTGGTACATTCCCTGAAAAATACTTCACACACAGTTGAGGTTTGCGTCACGGCGCAACATCGTGAAATGCTCGATCAAGTGCTCGAATTTTTTGAGATCGTGCCAGATTATGATCTTGATATCATGAAGCACAATCAATCCCTCAACGAATTGAGCAGCCGAATTTTTATGAAAATGGACGAAGTGCTGCTCAAGTCAAAACCAGATCTTGTGCTAGTTCACGGCGACACAACGACCTCGAGCATTTGCGCTTGGTCGGCCTTCCATCGCGGGATAAAAACCGGTCATGTTGAGGCCGGACTTCGGACTTTCGACAAATATTCGCCGTTTCCCGAAGAGGCAAACCGACAGATCACGGGCAGAATTGTCGATTATCATTTTGCACCAACAACCACTTCTGAAAAGAATTTGCTTAACGAACATATTTCGCCCGAAAGCATTGCAGTTACCGGAAACACGGTAATCGATTCATTGCTTTGGACCGATTCAAAACTTGATAAAGGTTATGAAAACGAAAAAATCGCCCTGCTCAAAACGACGGTTGATTTTTCGAAAAAAGTGATTTTGGTCACGGGACATCGACGCGAGAATTTTGGCGATGGTTTCCTGAATATTTGCAAGGCGTTGGCAAAAATCGCGAAGAACAACGATGTAGAAATAGTATTTCCGGTTCACTTGAACCCCAATGTCCAAAAACCCGTGAACGATTTGCTTTCGGGGATTTCAAACATACATTTGCTCGAACCGCTCGATTATCCGTCGTTTGTTTGGGCAATGAAAAAATCTTATTTGATCATCACCGACAGCGGCGGCGTTCAGGAAGAAGCGCCATCGTTGGGAAAACCCGTTCTTGTAATGCGCGACACGACCGAAAGACCCGAAGCTGTTGATGCAGGAACCGTGATTTTGGTGGGAACCCACGCAAATTTGATTGTTTCCAAAACCTTGGAACTGCTTTCGGAGGGCGAGCTTTTCCAGAAAATGTCGCGCGCGCACAATCCTTATGGTGATGGAAATGCCAATCAAAGGATAGCTGACTTCATCGATTCGAAAGCGGATAACTTTTAAGCGGCGAAAATCTTAAATTTCGCGATGAAACAGTTCGTTGTCAGAACGATTTTTTTTGCGGCAATATTTATTGCTGGCTTTTTGACGGTGCTCGTTTTCCAGAAAAACCATATCGATTTCTTTTATGTAAAGTTCACCTCGCCATTGCAGCATTCAATGATTGTGGGCGATTCGAGGAGTTTGCAGGGCATTCAACCAAAGATTTTTGATGAACGACTGCAAGGTTTTGAAGGCAAGATGTTCAATTTCAGCTTCACGATCGCACAAGCGCCTTACGGCAAAGCGTATCGCGAAAGCATTCTGCGAAAACTGGACAAAACCACGACGAACGGACTTTTTATCATTTCGGTCAATCCGTTTGAACTTGCCGAACGAGAAGATGATTGTGTCGATCAGGGCATTTTTGGCGAAAGCCTTGACCCGCCGAACAATATGACGGTGATGGACCAAAACCCGAACCTTGAATATGTGTGGAAAAATTTCAGGTATTTTCATTTTACAAAAGCGCTGCGGCAAAATGTTGTGGTTCACGATGATGGTTGGCTCGAAATGATGAAACCGCCAACAAGCATAATCGAGATTAAAGCCGCGACGATAGCAGAAATCGCACAATACGAAGCGACGGCGAAAAAATGGAAACCCTCAGAGCATCGAATCAACGAACTTGACAAATTGATTGAATCGTTGAAAGGTTACGGCAAAGTTGTTCTGGTCCGAATGCCAACAAGCGTAGAAATGACACATATAGAACAAGGTTTTTGGAAAGATTTTGACAGTAGAATGAATGAAATTTCGCGGATGCAGAAAGTTTGCTATTTTGATTTTTCAGAGGTTTCCAGTACTTATCTAACGTATGACGGCATGCATTTGACGTTGGAAAGCGGTAAAAGGTTTAGTAGAGATTTGTGCGATTCTATTGCCGCCGATCGTAACTCACTTTCGAATAAAATCAATTTCGACAAATATTCCAATAAATTCCACCTTACTTCCATTTAGAATTTTAATTTTGGAAAAATGCCCAGAACGATGCCTTTCGTGTCACAAAACTGATTGAATGATCCCAAAAATTATCCATTATTGCTGGTTTGGCGGCAACCCGCTTCCGCAGCTCGCGCTCAAATGCATCGCTTCATGGCGAAGGTTCTTGCCCGATTATCAAATCATAGAATGGAACGAATCCAATTTTCCCATTGACGATTTTGTTTTTGCAAAGGAAGCGTTGGAGAACAGAAAATTCGCGTTCATATCTGATGTCTGTCGGCTTTATGCGCTCAAGAAAATGGGCGGCGTTTATATGGACACCGATGTGGAAGCGCTCAAAACGTATGACGATTTCCTGCATCACGCGGCATTTTCTGGATTCGAGAACGATGATTATGTGCCAACCGGAATCATGGCAAGCGAAAAAGATGGCAAATGGGTTGGTGAACTTTTGGCATATTATGACAACCGACCGTTCAAAAATGTTGATGGCAGTTTGGAAACCACATCAAACACAGTGATCATCACCGATATGATGAAAGCCAAAGGTTTCGAGATGACCAATACCTTTCAGGAAATAAAAGATTATGTGGCTTTTTATCCCAATGATTATTTTTGTCCAAAAAGCTACAAGACCGGCAACATCGACCTTACCGAAAATTCCTATTGCATCCATCATTTTGCCAAATCTTGGATCTCGCCAAAAAAACGCTGGAGAAACATTATGAAGATGAAGGCAATGAAGATTTTGGGATATAAAAATGTTCAGAATTGTATGGACATCTTTAAGATTTAAAAATCCAATGGCTTATAATCTGAGATGTCTCACAAATATTAAGATAAGGTTTATAAAAGGATAAAATGATTCCAAAGATTATACATTATTGCTGGTTCGGTAAAAATCCACTTTCACCGTTAACCTTGCGTTGTCTCGCATCGTGGCGCCGATTTCTGCCTGATTATGAAATTATCGAATGGAATGAAGGTAACTTTCCATTGAATTTGTTTCTCTTTGCAAAAGAAGCCTTTGAAAACAAAAAGTATGCTTTTGTGTCTGATGTTTGCAGACTTTATGCACTGAAAATTATGGGCGGCATTTATTTTGATACTGACGTAGAGATTTTAAAATCGTTCGATACTTTGCTTTTTCATACTGCTTTCTCTGGCTTTGAAACAGATGAATACCTATCGACGGCTATTATCGCTACCGAGAAAAATGGAGTTTGGATAAGCCAACTTCTAGATTACTATCATAACAGACATTTTAGGAATAATGAGGGCAGTTTGGAAACGACTCCGAATGCAACCATTATTACAATTATGATGATAAAAGAAGGTTTTTTAATGAACGATTCGTATCAGGCAAAAGAAGGATATGTGGCGTTTTATCCTCAATCCTACTTTTCGCCCATGAGTTATAGAACTGGTAGTCTAAATCTGACCCCAGACTCATACTGCATTCATCATTTTGCCAAATCGTGGCTGCCAGCGCACAAACGGTGGAAAAATATATTAAAAATGAAAGCAATGAATCTTTTTGGACATGAGAATGTTCAGAAGGCTATAGACATTATTAGAACATAGAATGAAAATAATCTACATTACAGATCAAATTTATCTCCACGGCGGCGCCGAGAAGATACTCATTCAAAAACTCAATTATTGGGTAGTATGGTATGGATATGAAGTGTTGCTGATCACTTCTGTGCAACAAGGTCGTCCTCCATTTTTACCACTCGATGAAAAAGTAAAGTGGACTGATCTTGGGGTGAACTATGAAGAAGGTGTTAGTTATCTTAATCCCACTAATCTAAAGAGATTTCCAAAACACATTTCAAAATTAAAGGCGGTAATTAATGAATTCAATCCAGATGCAATATTTTTGATCTCATTGGGATTTATAAGATATGCACTGCCGTTTATTGCTGGCGGACGAGCGATTTACAATGAATATCATACTTCATACTATGGTTTTGAATTGAAGTATGATCTCCTTTCAAAAACCCAGAAATTAAAAAAGCAGATTTCCTACAGACTTATTGATTTTGTTGAATCTAAATACACCAAGATTATTTTCCTAAATCAAGCCGAATATGATCACTACAATAGAAAGAACGCGGTAATAATTCCAAACTTTTTTGACGAAATAAAATTGGCTCCTGTGGTTGAAAAGAAAAAGCAGCTCATAAGTCTAGGGAGGTTGTGCTACCAGAAAGGATACGATTTATTGATTGATGTTTGGGAAATCGTGGATCGTGAAAACACAGGTTATACAATGGAAGTTTATGGCAATGGCGAGGACCGCGAGATGTTGCAAAAGAAAATTATTCGAAAGAATCTTGGACATTCCTTTCATTTGAATCCGGCAACGGACAGCATAAACGAAAAGCTCGCTGAATCACTTTTTTATGTCATGAGCTCAAGATTTGAGACTTTTCCGATGGTTATATTGGAGGCGCTGTCCAATGGAATTCCCGTGGTAAGTTTTGAAAGCCCGACAGGTCCGAAAAGTATGTTGATTCAAAATGAAGACGGAATTATTGTTCCAAATATGGATGTGGAGGCACTGGCAAATGCGATCTTGGAATTGATAAACGATCCAGAACGTGTAAAAACAATGGGTCGCGCTGGTATAGAAAATGTCAGGCGATTCAGCCAAGAACAGGTAATGGAAAAGTGGGATCAACTGATAAAATCAAATTTGCCAAAATCTCGAAACCACAATGCCAAATTGGGCACCACTTAAATTATGTTTTCACTCATTCCTGCAGAGTACTACAACGTAATTTGGCACCATTTACTAATGGTTGCAACTTTCTACGTACTGGTGCAGGCTGGCAATTGCACCATTGATGATAATAGAAATGTGCGAACGAAGAATATTTTGGGCACTATGCTCTTTCTCTTCACGCTTTTTTTCTTTGGCTTTCGACCTTTGAGCGGCAAATACTTCGCGGACATGCGAACGTACAGTTACATTTTTATCAGATATCAGGAAGGCGAGCCTATTCGTGTTGACAAGGATATCGTGTTCGAATTCGTGACAAAAGTGTGCGCGGAAATCATGACGATTGACTTTTACTTTTTCTTCTGCTTTCTGCTATATCTTTATCCCATGTACCGAATCTCGAAGAAGTTTTTCGGCATTTACTGGTTTTATGCTTTTTTTATGCTGATCGCATCCTATTCTTTTTGGAGCTATGGCGTAAATGGTATCAGGAACGGGATAGCGACCTCAATTTTTCTATTGGCACTTTCGGTCAATAAAAAGTACATCGCATATGCAATGATAATTTTCTCGTTCTTTCTGCACAAGTCCATGATAATTCCACTTGCTGCTTATTTTATGAGCGAATTTTTTAAGAACACAAAATCGTATATTCTTTTCTGGATTGCCACAATTCCACTATCGCTCGTGCTTGGAACGTTTTTGGAAGCATTCTTTTTGGGTCTGGGCTTTGGCGAAGATGATCGCTTTCAGGCTTATCTTGGCGAAGACACGGTGTCGGCCATCGGAAGTTTTAGGTGGGACTTTATATTGTACAGCGCGACAGGCGTTTTTGCAGGTTGGTTTTTTATATACAAAAAGAACTTTGTGGATCCCGTCTACAATCAGTTGGTCAACATCTATCTTTTTGCCAACGGATTTTGGGTGCTCGTGATCAGAGCCAATTTCAGTAATCGCTTTGCATACCTTTCATGGTTCATGCTCGCGCTTATCATCATCTATCCATTGCTCAAGGTCAGGTTCTACAATAATCAGCATATAGTCGTGGTCAGGATTCTGGCCGTTTACTTTCTTTTTACGTACTTTATGAACTATATTCTCATATCAATTGGATAACATAAAGTCAATCACCGTTTTCACGCCAACCTACAACAGGGCTTATTGCCTTGGCAATCTTTATGAAAGCCTGCTGCGGCAGTCGTCCAAAGATTTTATGTGGATGATCATTGACGATGGTTCTTCCGATGGTACAAAGGATTTGGTCGCGTCTTGGCTTTCTGAATCAAAAATGCGAATTGAGTATATTTTTCAGGAAAACCTAGGAATGCATGGTGGGCACAACACCGCTTACGCGAATATCAGGACGGAACTCAATGTTTGCATCGATTCCGATGATTTTATGCCAGATGGTGCGATTGAGAAAATTCTGAATTTTTGGAGCAAAAACAAAAATGGAAATTGGGCGGGACTGATCGGACTCGACTCTTATGCCGATGGCTCAATTGTTGGAACGCCATTTCCTGAAGGAATGAAGGAGTGCAAATACTTTGAGCTAAAGTCAAAGCACGGTGTCGTCGGCGATAAAAAGTTTGTTTATCGCACCGATGTTATCAAAAAATACCCATCATATCCATTGTTCGAGGGCGAGCGTTTTGTACCATTGGGCTATAAATACTTGTTGATCGATCAAGATTATGAGCTTGGCGTTTTGCACGATATTTTATGTGTCGTGCAATACATGCCAGACGGCTCAAGCAAAAATATATTCAAACAATATGTCAGGAATCCGAAGGGGTTTGCTTTTGAAAGGCAGATCAGGATGAAGCATTCCGCAAGTCTCAAGGAACGCTTCACCAATGCCGCGCACTTTGTTTCAAGCCAAATGTTCTTAAAGAATTACAACTTTCTGAAACGTTCGACCAATATTCCGCTCACATTGGCGGCAATTCCCCTTGGGATATTTCTGAATTATTACATTAAGAGAACAATCGCTAAAAAATAATCATGGGAACAGGAAGAGACAAGTTCAAAAAATTCAAGTCCTTGATCAACATTGCGGTTGCTATTGACGGTATTTTTCCTGATGGTTTCAACTACTGTTTGCTCCGACTTTTCAGAAATACCAATGGCACAATTGGATTGTTGATCAGATATATTTTAATAAAAAATCTTGCCAAATCCTGCGGCGACAATGTTTCTGTTCATCCCAATGTATTCCTGTTCAATTTGCACGGCTTAAGTTTCGGCAATAATGTCAGCATCCATCCAATGTGCTACATCGACGGTATTGGCGAGATTACAATCGGCAACGATGTTTCCATCGCCCATAATTGTTCGATCATATCCGCAAACCATACGTGGGACGATTTGTCACTCCCAATCAAGTACAACCACCAAGTGCTTTCAAGAGTCAGTATAGCGAACGATGTTTGGTTGGGGCGGTTGCCGGATTCTCGCTGGTGCAAATATTGGTAGTAGATCTGTGATTGCCGCTGGCGCCGTTGTCAATAAGGACGTGGCGTCGCATTCTATTTCGGGTGGTGTTCCGGACAGAACAATTGGGGATATTTAATAATGTGCACTTTAGGTAAACTTGATAAAAAAAAAAGCTAATTGAATTCTCGATCTTCCAATTTGAGAACGCTTTATGAAAACTAGAATTATGAAATCTATAACCGTGTTCACGCCAACATATAACAGGGATCACTGTTTAGGAAATCTTTATCAAAGCTTGGTTAGGCAGACTTCCCGCGATTTTGTGTGGTTGATCATTGATGATGGATCTTCCGATGGTACAAAGGTTCTGGTGGATTCATGGATTTCTGATGGAAAGGTTGATATCGAATATATCTTCCAAGAGAACCAAGGAATGCACGGCGCGCACAACACTGCTTATAAAAATATTGATACAGAACTTAACATCTGTGTCGATTCTGACGATTTTATGCCAGATGATGCCATCGAGGAAATCTTGAAATTTTGGAACAACAATAAAAAGGAAAATTGGGCGGGAATCATTGGACTTGATTCATACGCCGATGGTTCCATTGTTGGAACTTCTTTTCCGGAAGAAATGCTGGAATGCAAATCGTACAAGCTTCGATCGCAGCATAATGTTGTAGGCGATAAAAAATTCGTTTTTCGTACGGATATCATAAAGAAATATCCTGATTATCCAATTTTCGAAGGGGAGCGATTCGTGCCGCTCAATTACAAATACTTGCTTGTCGATTTGGATTATGACTTGGGCGTTATGCATAAAGTTTTGTGTATCGTGGAATATCTTCCCGATGGATCAAGCCGCAACATTATAGACCAGTACAAGAAAAACCCGAGAGGCTTTGCCCACGAAAGATTGGTGAGAATGAAGCATGCTTATACAGTTAAGGAAAGATTTAAAAATTCCGTTCACTACATCTCCAGCTTAATGTTTCAGGGCAAATATGATTTTTTGAGGAAATCGACCAACAAGCCCTTGACACTACTTGCCATTCCATTTGGAGTAGCTTTGCACATCTATCTGAAGAATACCAGCCAAAAATTCTGGGGATAGCCTTTTATTATGAAAACCAAACTCTTCCGCACCACGACCGTACCGATTTCTCTCGAAAAATTGCTTGAGAACCAGCTGCGTTTCATGGGCAAATATTTCGATGTCACAATGATCTCGTCGGACGCGGCGCACCTTGAAAAAGTGGGCAAGCTCCAGGATTCCAAGGTTCATCATATCGAGATGACGCGCCAGATCACGCCCTTAAAAGATCTTGCCGCGATCTGGAAAATGTACTTGTACTTTAAAAAACAAAAACCACAGATCGTTCATTCGCACACGCCAAAAGCCGGCTTGGTGTCCATGATTGCGGCCTGGATGGCAAATGTTCCAAACAGGCTGCACACCGTTGCCGGACTTCCATTGCTGGAGGCGAGAGGAATCAAAAGAACGATTCTTGACTTTGTGGAAAAAATCACCTACGCTTGTGCGAACAAGATTTATCCAAATTCGCAAGGCCTTTGCCAAATCATTTTGGAAAACAAGTACTGCGATGCCAACAAACTGAAGGTCATTGCCAATGGAAGTTCCAACGGCATTAACACTTCATATTTTGACCCAAAACTTTATTCTGAAAAAGATTCCATGAACCTGCGTGCGGAACTGGATATATATCCTGGCGATTTTGTTTTCGTTTTTGTGGGAAGATTGGTCACGGACAAGGGAATCAATGAACTTGTGAAGGCTTTTGCCAGATTGAATGCAGAGTTTCCAAACACAAAATTACTGCTTGTCGGCGATTACGAAAAAAAGCTCGACCCGATTCTGCCCCAAACAGAAAAGGCTATCAAAGGAAATCCCGCAATAATCTCAACCGGCTTTAGAACCGATGTTCGACCATATTTCGCGCTTTCCCAAATGCTTGTTCTTCCTACATATCGCGAGGGTTTTCCGAACGTTGTGCTGCAGGCTGGATCAATGGGCTTGCCGAGCATCGTGACCAACATCAACGGCTGCAACGAGATAATTTCCGATGGTGTCAACGGTTTGATCATTCCCGTAAAGGACGAAAACGCTATCTTTGGCGCGATGAAAACGGCAATTCAAAATGACGAACTTTTTGAAATAATGCAAGCAGGCGCGCGCGATCAGATAGTTTCGAGATTTGAGCAACAGGTTGTTTGGGACGCATTGCTCGCCGAATACAAATCGCTGGACGATGTATAGAAATTTCTTCAAAAGATTGATCGACTTTATGGGTGCGCTGATTGGGCTGATCATTTTGTCGCCAATCTTGATCGTTGTCACTGTTTTTCTGGCTTTCGCAAATAATGGAAAACCATTTTTTATCCAGAAAAGACCTGGCAAGAACGGAAAGGTTTTTTCGATCGTGAAGTTCAAGACGATGAACGATAAAAAAGACGAGAACGGCCATCTGCTTCCCGACGATGTTAGGTTGACTGCGGCCGGGGCATTTGTTAGAAAAACCTCGCTCGACGAAATACCGCAACTGCTCAACGTGCTGATCGGCGACATGAGCTTGATCGGGCCGCGACCTTTGCTTACTGGATATTTGCATTTGTACAACGAATTTCAGAACCGTCGCCACGAAGTCCGACCTGGAATTACGGGACTTGCACAAGTAAACGGCCGCAATAATATCTCATGGGATCAAAAATTTGATTACGATGTGCATTATGTTGACAATGTGAACTTTGCTATGGATTGGAAAATAATTTTAAAGACGATCGAAAAAGTCGCCAAGAGCGAGGGCATCAACCCGCAGAACGCCTCGATGACCGAACCATTCAACGGATACAATTGATTATGAACAATATACTTATAACTTCTGCCGGCCGGCGCGTTTCGCTGGTGCGATATTTCAAGGCCGAGCTTCGCAAGGTTTTTCCCGATGCCAAGGTCATCGCCAGCGATGCACAGCCAGAATGTTCGGCCGCCTGCATGGTAGCCGACGATTTCATAAAAGTGCCGCGCGTTTCCGAGCCCGGCTATATTCAGGATTTGTTGCGATTGGCGTTGGCAAATGACGTTAAAATGATAATCAGTAAGTTGAGCAGACTCAGTTATAGT
>JBBSUW010000060.1:0-17523 GCA_038234025.1 Flavobacteriales bacterium | reverse complement strand
ATTTCTATCGCCGTCAACGATGTTTCGCCGATTGGACTTTCGTACAATTCTCCGAACGTTTTTACGGTCAATACTTCTGTCGTGAATCTTTCGCCGATGATTGCTGGTTCTGATATGGTTTTCACCGTTTCTCCGAGCTTGACGAGCGGTCTTTCGATTGATGCAGATACAGGTTTGATTTCAGGAATACCGACGGCTGTTTCGTCAATGACAGGTTACACCGTAACGGCCGCAAATTCTGGCGGAAGCGTGAGCTTTGAGATAATGATCCAAGTTCAGCCAGAATTGAACGTGCTCAATCAAGAGCTGACCGGATATTCAGTTTGGCCAAACCCTTTTGTTGACAATATCAATATTACCGGAATCGACGGCGATGCAACATTTACACTATTCTCGATTGAAGGAAGACTGATACATGAAGGAAGATTGCTCGACCATAAAATAGAATTCAGAGCTTTGCCAAATGGTATTTATCTGCTCAAGTTAATGTCAAACGGAAAAACGTCGACAAAGAAAATAGTCAAGAAAAATTAATGAAAAATGAAAAGGGGCAAATCAAACTGCCCCTTTTTTTTATACTTGTTTCAGCGAACTTTTCCAGTCGGGAACCGCAATTCCGAACTCGCTTTTTATCTTGCTTTTGTCCAAAATACTGTACGGCGGGCGTTTTGCCGGCGTGGGAAAATCCGCTGTCGGAATCGGATTGAGTTCTATCGTGATCTTGTATTTGGCAAATATCGCCTTCGCGAAATCAAACCAGCTGGCGATACCTTCATTGCTATAATTGTAGATTCCGTACGCTGTCGAACCGCTTTTGATGATGGAGACAATGGCGTGGGCCAAATCGTTCGCGTTCGTGGGTGTTCCAACCTGATCTTCGACAATATTGAGAACGTCTCTTTCTTGGGCCAGCCGCAACATCGTTTTCATGAAATTGTTTCCAAACTCTGAGTAGAGCCAGGATGTTCGGATGATGAAATATTTTTTGGCAAAAGCCTCGCTATATTTTTCGCCCTGCAGTTTTGATGCGCCGTAAACACCGAGCGGATTTGTCTCATCTGTTTCCAAATACGGCGCTTCTTGTGCTCCGTCAAAAACAAAATCCGTGGAAACATGAACGAGCGTCGTGTCGAACTCGGTACAGATTTGCGCAAGGTTCTTGACGCCTTCTCCATTGATGGCAAATGCTTTGTCGGGCTCTGATTGAGCCTTGTCAACAGCGGTGTAGGCTGAAGCATTGATGCAGAAATCCGGTTTTAAATCTGTAAAAACCAGATTCAATTGTTCTGTCGACAAAATATTGGCTTCGGCCGATGAGAAAAATCCAAAAGTGAGTTCGGGATGTTCGACCGCGACTTTTCGCAAAGCCTGGCCCAATTGTCCGTTGCCACCAATGACAGCAACTACCATGCTTTTCGCGAATTTTGCAAGCTAGGCTGGTTCTTGTCCTTTTCGGAAATGATCATTCTATCTTCGGGCAAGCCCCAGTCGATTGCAAATTCGGCTTCGTTGTATATAACGCCGGCCTCGGAATCGCGATTGTAAAAATTATCGCATTTGTAAAAAAATGTCGCCGTATCGCTGAGCACGACAAAACCGTGCGCAAATCCTCTTGGAATGAAAATCTGGTTCTGTTTTTCGGCACTAAGCTCTACCAAAACCGATTGTCCAAAAGTTTTTGAGCCCGGGCGAATATCTACGGCTACATCCAAAACTTTTCCGGTGATTACGCGAACAAGCTTGGCCTGAGAATGCTCGCCAACCTGATAATGCAGTCCGCGAAGAACGTTCCTTGTTGAAAATGATTGGTTGTCCTGAACAAAATGCACATTTACACCAGTACCTTTTTCAAAACCGCGTTCGTTGAAACATTCCATAAAATAACCGCGGTCATCGTTGATCACTTTTGGTTGTATCAAAAAGCAGCCCTCGAGCTTGGTAGCAGAAAATTCCATTTACAATAGGCTTATTAGGTGCGTTCCATAACCACTTTTCAATAATGGTTGCGCAAGTTTTTCCAATTGATCTGCATCGATGAAGCCCATTTTATAGGCGGCTTCTTCGATAGATCCAATTTTTAATCCCTGCCGTTCTTCAATGACCTGAACAAATTGCGACGCTTGCATCAACGAGTTGAATGTGCCCGTGTCGAGCCAAGCGGTGCCGCGATCGAGAATGCTCACTTTGAGTTTCTCCATTTCCAGATATGCTTTGTTCACATCTGTAATTTCAAGCTCGCCGCGGTGGCTCGGCTTAATATTGGCGGCGATTTCAACCACATCATTGTCATAAAAATAGATTCCGGGAACGGCGTAGTTCGATTTTGGTTTTTCGGGTTTTTCCTCGATGGAAAGCACTTTGCCATTGGCATCAAAATCGACAACGCCGTATCGTTCGGGATCGTGAACATGATAGGCGTAGATTATTCCACCCGTGGGATCATTGTTTGCCAATAGCAGATCTGAAAGTCCTGTTCCATAAAAAATGTTATCGCCAAGAACAAGCGCCACTTTTTCTTTGCCAATAAATTCCTTTCCAATAATGAACGCTTCGGCAAGTCCATTTGGATTTTCCTGGACAGCATAAGTGAATTCGCAGCCAAGATTTTTACCGTCGCCAAGCAATTGCCGAAACAGCGGAAGATCGTGCGGCGTTGAAATAATCAATATTTCGTGAATGCCCGACCACAGCAACGTCGAAAGTGGATAATATATCATCGGTTTGTCGTAAATCGGCATCAACTGTTTGCTCACGGCCAATGTGAGCGGATGCAACCTTGTCCCCGAACCTCCAGCCAAAATTATTCCTTTCATATTTGATCAAGTATTTTTGCCCTGAGCGCTTGTTTTCGGTAAAATGACACGAACAGATGTCCGAGCAGGAACAGTCCGATCAAAATCAAGGGAAGCGCGAGTTTCATTTTTCCGTTGAGCGATTCTTTGTTCCGAATGTTGGAGCTCTTATGAACGGGCTTCACGATTTGGTCCATGCTCAAAAGCTCTACCCTGTAATTTCCCATTTCGTCCACGAGAAGTTCCTTTGTCTTGATTACGTCGTTAAGCTGTGTGTTCTCGCTGTAATAGACCAGTTTGCCATCGGTGAGCGATCCGCCATTTGCACTTTTTCCAAATTGATCCATCAAACCGTTTATCTGGTTGATCGTTTGTGCGTCCGACGCAATTTTATTGTAGGCGTTTATTACATACTGCTGTCGTTGCTTTTCAAAGAACGAGCTGTTGTTTAGATATGCCATCAACGGTTCGTAAATTTTGCGGTCCACGCTGCGGTTCAATGTCGTGAAGGTTATGCGATGGTATTTGAAGTTCTTGCTCGTACTGCTTTCTTCCACGGTTTTTTTGAGATCGCCATCATCTGCCATCAGTTTCAGCATCTGAAAATTGGTGTCGTTGTTGTACACAAATCGGTACACGTCCAAAATCGGCTTGATCGTGATTCCTTTCAAAGTCAAGGGATCGGCGATTCCGATGTTTTTGAGGAAAACAGTGTCGCGTTCCTTTATTTTGGCGTCGATCATGGCCACCTTGTCGTACATATAATCAGCGCTGCCAAAGTTTGGCGCAACAATGACTTCGTTGTCATAATATTTAGCGCTGTCCAGATATGTTCCCAATCCGACACCGATCGCCAAGAGCAATATGAGCACGATCGCGTTCTTGATCACAAACCTGATCGATCGATAAAGAAACATATTGAAGTCGTCGTATTTCTTTCCGATTTTTCTCGAAACGTCCGAAAGATCAATCTCTCTGTCGTTGTAGGGTTGAATTGGTGTTTCGTTCATATTGATTCGTTATGGATTGAAAATTTGTTCCAAAATTTTAGTCGTTATCAGATAGGTCGGCTTCACGCCAGATGTTCCAAGTCCGCCGGAGGCAAGCGTGCTGCCGGTTTCCAATGGATTGTCCGATGCATAGTACGCATATCGAACCTTTACATCGGTGTTGATGCTCTTTCTGATCTTTGATGCCGACTGTATTGCTTTTTGGTAATAAGCGCCTTCCATCTCTAGGCCGATCACGCCCCAAGTTGATTTATGAAAAAAGTTGAGAAGATCCCTGTTCTGCAATGATGTTCCCAAAACCGTGACCATAGGTCCGGCAAAAACCGGAATGCCGTTGCCCTCGAACATTTCTGCGGTGAGTTCGTTCTCAAACGGATAATTGTCGCCCGTGCCCTCGTTTATGTGCGCCGATGGAATCATGATATCGCCTTTTCCGCCTTCGAGAATGCCTGCTTTTCCCATAATGGAAACCGAGACAACATTCAACAGAACCCTGCTGTCATCTTCCAAGCGATAAGGTTTCAAGAGCTCATCAATGGTTTCGTATGCTTGTTCGCCAAAGGCATAATCCATCACGATCAATACAGCATCTGTCGCGGTTTTTGGTTTTTTGGCGAAAGCCGATTTCTTCCAATCAATCTTTGAAGTATCAAAAACCTGAACGTCGATATTTGTGCCCGATGTGTCAGGAAGCGAAATCATTC
This sequence comes from Flavobacteriales bacterium, assembly GCA_038234025.1. Taxonomy (GTDB): domain Bacteria; phylum Bacteroidota; class Bacteroidia; order Flavobacteriales; family Flavobacteriaceae; genus Flavobacterium. The sequence goes on along the minus strand of JBBSUW010000060.1, from coordinate 13,017 downwards.
CGCTCTTTAAACCATAGTCCTCGACCTTGTCGCGAATATCGTGCGCGCCTTGTTTGCTGAGTTCTTCGTAAACAAAAAGTTCCGGCTTGTCCTTGTATTTCTTGCTGTGCACCTCAACGGCAAAAAGCGAGTTCATCACGCTGTGCATGTTCGCGCTTATGATATGAATAGGTCTGCCAAGCAGGTTGTTGGCTTCCAAGGTGTGCTTGATATTGGTGGCCCAAATTTCGCCATGTATGTGATGTCCAAGTCTTTCACGTAAAATAGGGCTGAACGTAATGGTTCGTTTGTTGCTTGATAGAATTTCCTCGAGCGCAAGTTTTCCAAGCCAATATATAATATGAAGGAATCTTTCCGGTTTCTCGGCGTTTCCAAAAGAATCGTAGATATCGATGACTTCGGCAAAGGTTCGTCCCAATATATTGGCAACGTGTGAAATCGCTTTTTCACGATCCATCAACGTCAGCTTTTTGTCGGCGAGCACAACTTGTTCGAGCTTCATCCAATCTCGTGTAACCTCGCCGCTTTCGTCAATGAGGACGCGGTCTTTTATCTTGTGCGATTCGATAAATATAAACGTCAAATGCGTGAGAATATCGTAAATGTCAGATCTGCCGCGCGTTATCTCAACGTTCATTTGCTCTTCGTCGATACGATAGCAATTTCGTTTTCGTTTTGGCGGAACGATCGCCTTGAAATGTGATTTTGAATAGCCTTCGTCGGAGGTCAAATTTATGAATCTGCATTCCTCAATTCCAACTGGAAGACGTTCTATAACGTACAAAAGTCCGCTGAGCTCTACTTTTTCCTCGGCGATGGTTCCGTAGATCTCAGGTCTTAGTGAAAGAAGTGCTTCACGTAGCGTTTCGCCAGAAACGCCCATTGGTTTATAAAAGCCACGGTTGAAGAGGTGGCGCATCGTGATGTACAATTTTTCGACCGCGCTCGATGATTCCTGTGCGCGCGATCTAACGATGTTCTTGATTTCTTTCATTTATCCAATTTAACAAAAGTTCATCAACTGTCTTTTGCTTATTAACCTGCAAATGTAGCTTTTTTTGCACAAGCCGCTAATTTTTGGTTTTAACCAATTTGTCCGCGATAGCACGGTCATTGCACAATCTTGGCACTTTGTTCTGACCGCCAAGTTTGCCTTGGCTTTTCATATAATCCTGAAATCCGTTTTTTGCAACTTTGCTCACGACCAATGACTTCAGTACTTTGCCCACGATCAAATCTTCGTAATAACTGTTCTGTTTCTGCATTTCTTGCTCAATGGCTTTTGCGAAAGTGTCCATATTCTCGGGCTCTTTTTCAAATTCGATGAACCATTCGTGGTACGGAAGTCCGGATTCTGGATTTGTCTGCGGCGCGACTGTGAATTCGCTGACCAAAGCAGTTGAAGATTCCATTGCAATTTTCAACGCGCCTTCGACCTCGGTGCCGATGACGTGCTCGCCAAAAGCGGAAATAAAATGCTTTAGCCTTCCGGAAACAATCACGCGGTATGGTTTTATGGATGTAAATTGAACGGTGTCGCCAAGATTGTATGCCCAAAGTCCAGCGTTGCTACTTATGATCATTGCATAGTTGATGTACATTTCAACTTCGCCAATCGTGAATCTTTTTGCTTCCGGCTTTCCAAATTCTGAAACCTTGATGAACTCATAGAAAATTCCAGAATTGAGCAACAGCAGCATTCCGCGTTGGTTCTGAACATCCTGAAACGCAAAAAAACCTTCCGACGCTGGAAAAAGTTCGATGCTGTCCACTTTTCTGCCTATGAGGTTTTCAAATTTTGCGCGATAGGGCTCGTAATTCACACCGCCGTAAATAAAAAGGCTAAAATTCTTGAAAATTTCGCCGACGGGTTTGTCCGCGGTTTCCTTCAATTTTTGAAAGTACATCTGAACCCACGACGGAATCCCCGAAATCACGGTCATATTTTCGTTGATGGTTTCGGTAACGATCGCGTTCACCTTGGTTTCCCAGTCTTCAATGCAATTGGTTTCCCAACTTGGCATTCGGTTTTTCTGAAGATATTTCGGGACAAAATGCGCAACTATGCCCGAAAGTCGGCCGAGATTGACGCCGTTTTTTTCTTCGAGAACCGGGCTTCCTTGCAAAAAAATCATCTGACCATCGACAAAATCTGCTTGTCCGCTTTGATGAATGTAGAGAAGAATCGCATCGCGCGCAGCAGAAATATGCGATGGCATCGATTCCTTGGTCAACGGAATATATTTTGCTCCCGACGTCGTTCCGGATGTTTTGGCAAAATACAGCGGTTTCCCTGGCCAAAGGACATTTTCTTTACCGGCAACAACCCTGTCTATGTAAGGACGCAATTCTTCGTAATCCCGAACGGGAACATTCGAAGCAAAATCCAGGTGCGATTTTATATTTGTAAAATTATGGTCGCGGCCAAATTGTGTTGCTGCTGCCCTTGAAATCAAATCCTTAAAAACTTTCTGTTGGGCTTCAACAGGATTGTTAGCCCATTTCTGTGTTCGTTTGAAAATGATTTTGGCGAAGATTTTGGCGGCAAACGACTTTATCGACATCTTATTCGAATTCTATGAATTGTTTTGAATCGATCGGATAGCCGTCTTTCCAAAGTTCAAAATGAAGATGGATTCCGGTTGATTCCTGTCCGCTCGAACCCGCTAGCGCAATGACTTCTCCGGTTTTCACGATGTCGCCCTGGCTTTTGGTGAGCGACGCCGCGTGTTTGTAAACCGAGATAAATCCGTTATTGTGACGAAGAATAATCACGTTACCTGTTGACGGCGTCCAATCGGCAAAAATCACCGTACCGTTGATAACCGCTTTGATCGGCGTGTCCTTTGCAACTGCTACATCCACGGCTAAATGCTTGTTCTTGACATTAAAACCATCTGTTACTGAACCTTTTACGGGTGGAAATAGAACCACGCTCACCTTGGATTGCGCTTTTTCAAAAAGATTGTACTTGTCCTCGCGCGCCACTTCATCGCGAAGTTTTGCATCTTCCTTGGAAGGCGGAACGTTCTTGACGGCATTTTCCTGAAGTGTTGTCTGCAACGAATCCTTGCTGAGTTTGGAATATTCCAGGTCGCCGGTAAGCACTTTTCTGATCGATGCGATATAGGCTTCGTTGTGTTTTACGGCAAGGTCAAGAGAATCTGATTTTAGCGCAAGCTGCGTGGCATTCCGTTTTAGCTGACTTGACGCATAGCCCGGAATATATTCGCGAAGTGGCGTGAATGCAATAATAAAAGTTGTGATTGTGATGATGACGACAGCGCCAAGCGTGGCAAAAACAAAGACGTTCATGAGCGTGAGCCTGATTGAGAACTTTTCCTCAAAGGTGTCTTCGTTCAAAATGATGAGCCTGTTCTTGGTGAACAAATGCTTCTTGAGCTTCTTTCCTTTTTGCTTTTTCTTGGTCATTGCGGGCGGTTGCAGTTACAAATATAGAATTTTGTTGCCCGTCTTTCGATCCATTCAAAGGTTAAACGCGTATATGCTTCCGATTTAACTTTGTTTAACCTCAAATAATTGTTGCGAGTGCCATTTTTATTTACATTTGTGACTTACTATTACTAACACATAGAAAACATGAACTTTTTAACCATATTTTTAGGAGAAATCGGATTGCCACAGATATTGTTGGTCTTGGCGGTAATACTTTTGCTTTTTGGCGGTCGCAAGATCCCGGAATTGATGAAAGGACTTGGCGGAGGAATCAAGGAATTCAAGAATGCTGCAAAGGATGACCCAAAACCGATCATCAAAAAAGAAGATGAAGTAATCTAACTAGATTGCAACAGCATATTTGCCCAAGCATTTTATATTAAGTGCTTGGGTTTTTTTGTGGATTTAAGTCTTTCGATATTAAAATTCACCCAGTTTTCAAATCACTATTGATGGTTTGCCCAGGATTGCAGTGGAATGCCGTTGAACGCTGGGGCGCAGATATTGCCCCGCGGCGAGCGACCAGCGGAAGCTCCGATGCGAGGGTTCAAAATCGCGTTCCGGCGGAAAGCTTTGGAACTTAAACCCGGATCAACTCTAAAATTTTACCTGCAATCGATCTTGTCCACTCTCGTCGAATGTCTTCCGCCCTCGAATTTTGTGTTCAAAAATATTTCAGCCATTGCCACAGCTTGCGGAATTGAGGTAAATCTGGCAGGAATAGCCAGAATGTTCGCGTCATTGTGCTGTCTTGCCAATGTCGCGATTTCGGATGTCCAACATAGCGCGGCGCGAATGCCCTTGTGCTTGTTTACGGTCATCGCGATACCGTTGCCGCTTCCGCAGATGACGATGCCGAAATCAGTTTTGTTTTCTAGGACATCGATTGCAACGGGATGACCAAAATCTGGATAGTCAACACTATCCGTTTTATCCGTGCCATAATTGACGATCGTATGTCCCAAATCTTGAAGGTGTTGAACTACAGCGGCGTTGTAATCTGGACCGGCGTGATCGTTGCCAATTGATATTTTCATTTATAAAATATTGATTATTAATGACTTATTGTGTGCGAAAAATCCTATGTTGATTGTTTTATCCAATGGCTTGATATTCAGCTAACCTTAGTTTAACATTAAATGTTAATAAACCGAGATAGATTATGAGAAAAAAGTTTGTTATACAATTTTAATTTTCTCAACCAGAAGCACATTTGAATAGTACAAGAAAACTTGAGATGATTTTTGGAAAAGTTATCAAGGTTTTCAATGCTGTTCTCAACACAAATGTATGTAGCGACTTATCTACAACAACAGTCCAAATATACAAATTAACAGTTGTTGATTACTTTCAAAAGATTGCTTGCTCTCAATATTATAGGTCAAAAAATGAATGTTGACAAGATTTCAAAACAATTCAGAAACGATTTTGAACCTTGAATTCTATTAAGATTTACCGCTATTAACAAGCCATCATAACCACCAAAAATTTTATTTAAATTAAAAAAAACTGTTGTTGTGTATATAGTTTGTTGACAACTTCATCAAACAATGTTGAGATTGCTGCCTTTTGAGAAAAAGTCGTCGAGCAACGCTTTTGCATCTTCCACATTTTCGGCAGGGACTTTTAGCTTTATGCCGCCGAGCGCGATAGAATACATAGGAACAATCGACATGGTGGTCTCGTTCTCAAAATAGAACGGGATTCCCGATTGTTCCATCAAGTGCTTCAATATCATGATCTCGTGCGGATAATCAAATATGGCAACCGTGAGGTAACTTTTCATGCTTTTTACCTCAAAGTTAACCCAAAGCGCCCAAAAATCACTTTAAATACAGCAAACAGCGCCTAACTCTTAAGTATTTTGTAAATTTCACACCTTAAAACCAACAGATGAGCAAACAGCCAAAGAATGGTGCCAAGAAAGAAAATGACTTCTCGGGCAAAATACTAAAAATACTTTCCACCAACGCCAATAGAGCTTTCAACCACAAACAGATAGCGGCGATACTTGAAGTAGACGATACCAAAAGCAGAAACGAAATAATCAAGGATTTGAAGATTCTGGCCTCTCAAAAGAAAATAGAGGAATCAGAACCGGGAAAATATCTCGTCAAGGCCATTAGCCAAGATTATTATGAAGGAAAAATAGATATGACGGGCCGAAAGACCGCATATTTTGTCTGTCCAGAATTTGCAGAGGATGTATTTATACCAACGGCCAATCTCAACAAAGCGCTCGATGGCGATATCGTAAAAGTTTATGTTTACAATCGCAGAAAGGGAAAACGTGCCGAGGGCGAAGTTATCGAAGTGGTCGAACGCAAGAAAATGGAATTCGTGGGCGTGATCGATATCCAGAAGAATTTTGCATTCGTTTCTACGGCAAATGCAAAAATGTACACCGATATATTCATTCCAAAAGAAAAGTACAACGGCGCTGTCCAAGGCGATGTTGTGGTAGTAAGGATCGAGGATTGGCCCAAGAAAGCCGACAGTCCGTTCGGTTCGGTGATAAATGTTCTCGGCCGTCCTGGCGAACACGATACAGAGATTCACGCGATTTTGGCCGAATATGGTTTGCCTTACGATTTTCCTGTAGAGATCGATGCTTTTGCCAATAAAATAGACACCTCGATCCAGCAATCGGAAATTGACAAGCGCCGAGATATGCGACAAACATTGACCTATACGATCGATCCAAAAGATGCGAAGGACTTTGATGACGCGCTTTCGTTCCAGAAGTTGGACAATGGAAACTATGAAGTGGGCATTCACATTGCCGATGTTTCTCACTATTTGCAAGAAGGATCGATTCTGGATGATGAAGCTTACAGCCGTGCGACTTCCGTTTATTTGGTGGATCGCGTTGTACCAATGTTGCCAGAAGTACTGTCGAACTTTGCCTGTTCATTGCGACCCAACGAGGAGAAATACACTTTTTCCGCAGTGTTCGAAATTACAGAAACAGCGAAGGTTGTCAACGAATGGTTCGGACGAACGGTTACACATTCAGATCAAAGATTTTCTTACGAAGAAGCGCAGCACATCATTGAAACCAACGGCGACGATATGATTCCCGCTGATATTGCCATTGAAGGAAAAGAATTCAAGGTTGGAAAAGAGATTGTTGATGCGACCTTGAAACTCAACGCACTCTCAAAAATACTTCGACGCAACCGAATGGCCGATGGTGCGATTTCATTTGACAAGGTGGAGGTTAAATTCAATCTTGACGAAAAAGGTGAGCCGATTGGCGTTTATTTCAAACAAAGCAAGGACGCCAATCATCTCATAGAAGAGTTTATGCTGCTGGCAAATAAAAAGGTCGCGGAATTCATCGGAAAACAGAAAAAGACATTCATATATAGGATCCACGACGAACCAAACGAGGACAAATTGATCGCGCTGCAAGGTCTGATAGGAAAATTTGGCTATAGCATTAACCTTAAAAGCAAACGAGATATAAGCAAATCGTTGAACACATTATTAAAGGATGTTCATGGCAAAAAAGAACAGAACATGGTCGATACGCTCACGATACGGACAATGAGCAAGGCCAAATATTCTACCGACAATATCGGACATTATGGTCTGGCATTTGATTATTATTCGCATTTTACCTCGCCGATCCGCCGTTATCCCGATGTGATGGTGCACAGGCTTTTGCAATTTTATCTCGATGACGGCAAATCTGTAAGCGCGGAGCTTTATGAAGAAAAATGCGTCCATTGCTCCTCGATGGAAGGTTTGGCCACGAGCGTCGAACGTGACAGCATCAAATATATGCAGGTCAAATATATGCAAGATCACAAGGACGAAGAGTTCCTAGGTGTTATTTCGGGCGTTACCGAATGGGGGATTTTTGTGGAAATTGTATCAAACAAATGTGAAGGAATGTGCAGGATCAGGGAAATCAAGGATGATTATTTTATATTTGATGAAAAGCAGTACGCTTTGGTTGGTCAAACTTCCAAAGTTTTGCTTCAGCTCGGGGACGAGATCTATGTAAAAGTGAAGAACGCCGATCTTGTCAAAAAGCAACTTGATTTTACATTTATAAGAAAGAACGATCATTAAAAACAGTCAATATCATGAAGAAACTGTTATAATCTGCTTTTTTGGTTTGCGCAAATATTGAAATCGCAACTAAAGAAATCGTCGGATGATTTCAGTGTACTTATAACCTTTGACGGAGTTGATCAATGGTAGCCAATATTATGAAACATTGCTTGGCGACGCTATAAAATTAGGTTAATCAAAACTTTGTAACAGTCATGGTCGAGGATATATTAACAGCCATTCCGCTTGGATTTTTCCTGAGTTTCATGATCGGACCAGTTTTTTTCGTCCTCTTGGAAACCAGTGTTGTCAAGGGTTTTCGAGCCGCAGTTGTGTTCGATCTCGGTGTGGTTTTGGCAGATGTCATTTTTATTACAATCGCTTACTTTAGTAGTTACAGGCTGATCCAAAGTATAAAGGACGATCCGGCACTTTTCATTTTTGGTGGTTTGGTGATGCTCACTTATGGAATTATCAGTTTTGTAAAAGTAAAAAAAGCGCAGCGCAGCATCGATCCAGAAGATCCGGCAGTTCTTGCCAAAAAGAATTATATCAGCTTGTTCTTCAAGGGTTTTTTCCTCAATTTCATCAACATCGGTGTGTTGGCTTTTTGGTTGGCCGTGCTCATAACAATTGGTCCTCAACTTGAATTGAAACCTATAAGGATGATCACTTTCTTTTCCTCGGTGATTGTTTTTTATTTTATTACAGATATTATCAAGATATTGTTGGCCAAACAGTTGCGAAGCAAGCTCACCGCAGACAACATCCTTTTGATCAAAAAAACAATAAGCGTTCTGTTAATCGGATCGGGAATTTTCTTGTTGTCACAAGGTTGGTTTCCGCAAGAACGAAAAATAATGGACAAGGCTTTTGACAAACTAGAGCACAAATAATCAATGCTATGGGAAACATTAAACTTAATAAAATCCGCACCTTTTCATACCATGGCTGTCTTGCCGAAGAGGGAAAGATCGGTTCAGATTATGTGGTCAATCTCGATATCAAAACGGATTTGCGAAAGGCATCAGAGTCAGACCAACTTGGCGACACCGTCGATTATGTCGCGCTCAACCGTATCGTTATCGAAGAAATGCAAATCAGGTCGAACCTTTTGGAACATGTTGCGCACCGAATGATCGTAAGAATCTTCGCTGAGTTTCCCGAAGTCTCGCGCATTTTGATCAGTGTTTCCAAAATAAACCCGCCCATCAATGGCGATGTGGCTTCGGTTTCTGTCGAAATGGAAGAGTATCGTTCATAATCATTCATGGAGTTTCAAGTTTTGCAGGCCCGGGTTTTCGTAATGCGAATAAAATCTTTACATTTGTTGCCCTTAATGGCGTCGTGGCCGAGTGGCTAGGCTGAGCTCTGCAAAAGCTCCTACTGCGGTTCGAATCCGCACGATGCCTCTAAAAACCTTCCATTTACTGGAAGGTTTTTTTGTTTCCAAATAGTTTTGACGCTTTCGCGAAAGCGTTTGCCGACCACATTTTTAATAACTTTGTTCCCTAATTTTCCATAGATGTCACCAGAAGAAAAGTCGCTCAATTTCATACAGCAGATCATTGAAGAAGATATAAAGAACGGGCTTTCGCCCAAAAAGCTGCACTTTCGTTTTCCACCAGAACCAAACGGCTATTTGCACATAGGCCACGCAAGTTCGATAGCGCTCAACTTTGGGCTTGGTGTTCAGTATGATGCGCCGGTAAACCTTCGATTCGACGACACAAATCCCGCGAAGGAAGAACAGGAATTCGTCGATGCCATAAAGCGCGATGTCGAATGGCTCGGCTATAAATGGGAAACAGAATGCTATGCTTCAGATTATTTCCAACAATTATATGACTGGGCAGTCAAGATGATCAAGGACGGAAAAGCATACGTTGACAGCCAATCTTCGGAAGAAATGGCGGTACAAAAGGGAACGCCGACTTCGCCAGGTGTCGATGGGCCTTTCAGAAATCGTTCAGTTGGAGAAAATATTGACCTTTTTGAAAGGATGAAAAATGGCGAATTTCCAGAGGGAACGCATATTCTCAGGGCAAAAATCGATATGAAATCGACGAATATGTTGATGCGCGATCCGATCATGTACAGGATTTTGCACAAAAGCCATCATAGAACGGGCGATGATTGGAAGATTTATCCAATGTACGACTGGGCGCACGGCGAAAGCGATTATCTCGAAAATATCTCGCACTCCTTTTGCACGCTCGAGTTTTTGCCGCACCGCGAATTGTATGATTGGTTTCTGGACCAGGTTCAAGATGAAAAAGACATCAGACCAAAACAGCGCGAGTTCGCCCGCCGAAATCTTTCGCACACCGTTGTGAGCAAAAGAAAATTGGCACAATTGGTTTCAGAAAAAATCGTCACAGGTTGGGACGATCCTCGAATGTCAACCATTTCTGGGCTTCGTCGCAGAGGTTATACGCCAGCTTCGTTGAGAAATTTCGCAGAATCGATCGGTATTGCGAAACGCGACAACCTTATAGATGTATCGCTTTTGGAATTCAATATTCGCGAAGATCTGAACAAAATTGCACCGCGCGTTATGGCGGTTCTTGATCCTGTAAAACTGGTTATAACCAATTATCCCGAAGGAAAAGAAGAATGGCTCGAGGCCGAAAACAATCAAGAAGATGAAAGTGCGGGCTTTCGCCAAATACCATTTTCGCATGAAATCTACATCGAGCGCGAGGATTTTATGGAAGATGCGCCGTCAAAGTTTTTCCGTCTTTCGATAGGAAAAGAAGTTCGATTGAAGAATGCGTACATTATTCAGGGCGAAACTGTTGTAAAAGATTCTAATGGAAACATCACAGAAATCCACGCGACATACGATCCTGAAAGTTTATCGGGAAGCGGAACGGAAGCCAGCCAGAAAAAGGTTTCGGGAACATTGCATTGGGTTTCGATAAAGCACGCGATTCCCGCCGAAGTTCGACTTTATGACAGACTTTTTCGCGATGAATCTCCGGACACGCACAAGGACAGAAATTTCTTGGAATTCGTGAATGAAAATTCGCTCAAGGTCGTGAAAGCTTTTGTCGAACCAAGTTTGCAATCTGCAAAGATTGAGGACAAGTTCCAGTTTCAAAGGTTGGGATATTTTACCTTGGACAAAGATTCAACAGATAACAATCTGGTGTTCAATAGAACGGTTACGTTAAAGGACAATTGGGCAGAAGACGCGAAAAAGGAGGAAAATTTGTTGATGAATTCGCTCAAGGATTTGAACAGATTTGCAAAGGAAAAGGATAAAACATCTGCTGATAAAATTCGTTCAACTATTGTTTGGAATATTAGAGAAATCGCAAATCCTACGTTATTAAAATCGACAGTTGTAAAAAACATCAAAAACGATAACAACGCGCTTCTGTTCGCAAATTTGATCGTTCAAAATTCGACAATTGTTTCATCGAAAGATTTTGAAACTGATGTTCTTGAAAAATTATTTTCGATGTCATTGAAAAGCCAAAATGCAATATTGAGAATTATCGCGATCGAGAATCTTGAGTATTTTCCGATGTCGCAAAATCTAAACGACCAGCTTATGGATTTAGAGAGAGAGGAAAAAAATGCAGAAGTTTATGGAGTTCTTTCAAAACTGATGGATAATAGAATTATTCGATAGGTTTTTGCTTTTTATAGACAAAACCTATAAACTTTTGCTTTCACACATGGCTATAGAACAACTCATTCGAAAAAACGATAATGATAATCGTTCTGGTCTGAAACACTAGCTTAAATCGCAAATATTTACTTTTTCTTTTTCAAAATTGGTTTTTAACGACCAATTAACAGCAAGTTTTAATTTCAAATGTTAAATTTACCTTCTAACAAAAAATTAAAGAAAAATGTCAAACAAATCGAGTAATACACTATTGGCGATATTGGGCGGAGTTGCCCTTGGCGCAGCGGCCGGACTTTTGTTCGCGCCCGCAGAAGGAAAAGCAACCCGCAAAAAATTCAAAAAAGGGTACGATGACGGAAAGGTAAAGCTCAAGTCGAAGTACAATGAGACAAAAGAACAGCTTCTAACAAAGTATGATGATACAAAATCTTCGGCAGAAAATTCATACGAGGATTTAATGTCAAAAATGAGCTACAAGTCGGATGATATCATTTCATTTTTGGAAGATAAGTTGGGCTCGTTAAGGACGGCAACGGATAGATTCAAGAAATTGTAATCCAATTTCAATAAATAAAAAAAGAGGCACTTGCCTCTTTTTTTAATTTAGCTATTCAGATTCTTCCTCTTGTTCTGGCGTTTCGTATGGCGGATAATCCGGCGGTCGTTGGTCCTTCTTGGTTTTGTTGATTCTGTTGGTCTTCTTCATCATTTCGCCCACTTGATTGGAAGCACTGAACGACGCCACCATATTGTTGAGCATATCGCTTCCCGCCTGCGGTGAATTTGGCAACAGTATCAAATTGGAATTTGCGTCTGCACCAATAGCTTGCAACGTATCGTAATGTTGCGTTACAACTATCAACGCTGAAGCTTCCTGTGAGTTTATGCCAACGTGATTGAGAACTTCAACGCTTTCCACAAGACCTCTTGCAATCTCTCTTCTTTGGTCGGCAATACCTTGGCCTTGAAGCCTTTTGCTCTCAGCTTCCGCTTTTGCCTTTGCAACGATCCTGATACGTGAGCTTTCTGCCTCAAATTCCGCTGCGGTTTTTTCACGATCGGCGGCGTTTATACGGTTCATCGCATTTTTCACCTGAATATCCGGGTCGATATCTGTCACCAACGTGTTTATGATGTCATAACCATACGTTGTCATCGCTTCGTTGAGCTCACGTTTTACCGCTATTGCAATGTCATCCTTTCTCTCAAAAACATCATCCAGCTTCAATTTTGGAACCTCGGCACGAACCACATCAAAAACGTAAGCTGTGATTTGATCGTGCGGATATTCAAGCTTATAAAATGCATCATATACTTTTTCCTGAATGACCTTGAACTGGACAGAAACCTTCATCTTGACAAATACATTGTCCTTGGTTTTTGTTTCGATCATAACATCTAGCTGCTGGATTTTGAGGTTAACCCGGCCTGCAACTCGATCAATCAACGGAATTTTGAGCTGAAGGCCCGAGCTTCTCACGCTCTGGAATTTTCCGAAACGCTCAATAATTACAGCCGTTTGCTGCTTCACCGTGAAAAAGGACGAGAAGAAGATAAACAGCAAAAGGACGATAATAACAATTGGCAAAACACCCATTTTCTTGTAAATTTAGAAGTTGAAAATTATCGTAAATTACAAAAATTAATCAACCTTACCACCAATAGTTTATTATGAAAAAAATCATACTGTCCGCATTTTTGCTTTTAACGGTCGTTTCCTCATTTGGCCAATATCGCAATCGTGATTCCAACAGGATTGGAATTTTCGGAGGCGTTAATTTTTTTGATATCATCACAAATAATTTTCAGACAAAACAAGAAACCGGCTTGAAAGTAGGCCATTCGAAGCGCGGTAATTT
>JBBSUW010000059.1:0-17544 GCA_038234025.1 Flavobacteriales bacterium | reverse complement strand
TTGTGCGGTTTGACTTTTTAAAACAATCAGTAAAAACATATTATAAAAGTTGTGCATAATACTGAAAAACAGTATTTTAGATAAGTATCTTACATTTATCAACATGCACAACCTGAAAACGAATTTCGACAAAATTTTGAGTATTTCCAAATCTGCCCTTAAAAACGAACTTATGGGCGATGGGAATTTCTTTCGTTACAAGCATCCGCCCAAATTGAGCGATATTCAAACCGTGGCATTGGCCCTGACCGTCGAGTCTCTTGGCATCGATTCGGAGAACCTTCTTTTCCCAAAGCCCAGGAGCGATTATTCCATTGATTTCCAGCACATTCCCGACAGGCCCAAATACAATCGGCGCCGAAGGCGTCTTCAAGATTGTATTTCCTTGGTCGCCAGTGCCCTTTCAGAGGTCACGGCGCCCGATTGCTCGTTGTTCATAATAGATCCAATACCGTTGCCGATATACGCAAACCCGCGGATCTCGCGCTGCAAGATTTGTCTTGACGATCCATCGATGCCCCCATCGCGAGGATATCATGCCTCGCACAGAACATATTATTACGGCCTCAAGATGCAATTGGTCACATCTGCCAGCGGCGTGCCGATATCTTTGGGACTCACACCGGCGAACATCCATGACGTGAAATATTCGAGTGGCCTTGACACCAATGCCATTGCGGGCTCGAAGCTTGTCGGCGACAAGGGATATCTTTCGAAGAACCAACAGATGTCGCTCTTCGAGAACGACAGGATACAGCTCATCACGCCAAAACGAGCCAACATGAAGCGTGAGGAAGTGCTGTGGAACCCGCGCTGTAGATACATTCGCAAAAGAATTGAAACACTTTTCTCACAGATGTGCGACCAGTTCAATCTAAAAAGAAACTACGCCAAAACACTCGATGGGCTTTTTACGCGGATCTGCACCAAAATCGCCGGGGTGGCGACGATGCAGTACATAAATTTTATGAGCAACAAAAAATTGAACAATTTAAAGCATGCACTGGCAAATTAAACCGCACAACGGGTTGTATATTCATTGAAAGGTTCTATTGAAGAAAATCTAATTGTCTACGCAGTGGTGGAGCAGTCCTTTATAAAAAGCAATGAAGATACAAATCTTGACTACGTTCAGAGTTTTTTGAGCAACAATGGATTTTTGAAAGTGCGAAACAATGATTACTATAATGAAAGTTTGGGAATTATTCTTGAAGATTTGCACGATGAAAATGTATTGATGAGAAATGGTGTTATGTATTTTATAGACACCGCCTTCTTTCTTACTGATAAATTTACAGAAGGTTGGAACAGGCAACCTGATAAAGGTAATAATTCCTGATGGTTGCCGTTAAAGTTGATTGCCAAGATTCCCACAATTATAATCTCTATTTTTACAAAAAATAAAACCATGCGAAAGTTTGTGATTCTGCTTATTGTTGCCACGGCGGCGCTGACTTCTTGCCGAAAGGATTTTGATACCGTTACCAGTAATGGCGGACTGATTTTTAGCAAGAACACGGTGTACCTCGATACGATTTTTACCGATATTTCGTCGAGCACTTATATGCTTAAAGTTTATAACACGAGCAAGAACGACATCAATATTCCTCGCCTCCAGCTTGGCAAAGGCCTGGAATCGAAATACCGGATAATGGTGGACGGGATGACCGGCAACAACGGAAAAATCTTTGACAATGTCCAGCTTCTCGCCAAGGACAGCCTTTTTATTTTTATCGAGACGACGGCGAACATTGGCGACACCGAACCAGATTTTACCTACAACGACGAGATCCAGTTCAACGCCGGGAGCGCGAACCAGCAAAATGTAAAACTTGTTACACTGATTCAGGACGCGGTTTTTATAAAGCCCGACCGCCAACTTCCGAACAATATTAAGGAAACCTTGCAGATAAATGGCCAACAATCCGAAATTGAAGGGCACTCTTTGATGACCGACGCCGCACTGCATTGGACCAACGAAAAACCTTATGTGGTTTACGGTTTTGCATTTGTGCCCAGCGGAAAAACCCTTGTGATCGATGCCGGTGCGCGCGCGCATTTTCATAAAGATTCCGGCATTATAGTGGATGTTGGCGGCAAAATAGAGATTAACGGTGCCGTTTCGACCTATGATGGCGATGGGAATGTGGTGGTGAACAACGAGGTGAATTTTGAGGGCGATAGACTTGAGCCGTCATATTCTGAAATTCCCGGACAGTGGCTTGGGGTTTTGGTCTTGTCAAATCTCGACAACCGCATGAACCATTTGACATTGAAGAATTCTATTGCCGGGCTTTATGTTCAGCGGCTGGAACCGACCGCGCAAGCGACCGTGACAATCACAAATTCACAAATTTTCAATTCATTGAACTTTGGGATTTATTCGAGAGCCGGAAAGATAATTGCAGAAAACGTGGCGATCAACTATTGTGGTGAGGCGAATGCAGCGCTCACGCTTGGCGGTGATTATAGCTTTACGCACTGTACTTTCAACAATAATTTCAACAGCTCAAAGCAGGTTGCGGTACTTATCAACAATTATGAGGAGACCGAAACGACAATTGAGGTTTATGATCTAACGAACGCGAGTTTCAAGAATTGTATCATCTACGGATCCAACCAAGTGGAACTTTTTCTGGACAAGGTCGAGGCCAATGCGCAGTTCAATTATGAGTTCAGGAATTGTTTGATAAAATTCAACAACGCAAACCTACAAACGGGAAGCAATCTGTATAATTTTGATAGTGATGCAACACACTATTCAAATATTCTTCGGAACCAAAACCCGAGATTCGCGAACATCTTCCGCAACCAACTTTACATTCCGCTCGATTCTCCAGCGGCTGGCGCTGGTGGGAATTTCACGACGATCTTCAACTATGACTATTTCCAGAATCCGCGCCCGATGCCTTTACCAGACCTTGGTGCCTTTAATGCCATCGAATTTCCTTAGATCTTTTTTGAAGGTTTGTGATTGGCTCAATTAAAGGGTAATTTTGCGAGACAACCAATTTCTTGCACAATGATCCAATTCTTCGGAAACGAAAGCGATGCTGTTATTGCCGTAAATACAAATACCGCGCTTTCCGCTGAAAACAGAAAAAAACTCAACTGGCTATTTGCCGACGCCCACCAAATAGAAAAATCCGCACTGTCGGATTTTTTTGTTGGTCCGCGTGCCGCGATGATCACGCCGTGGAGCACGAATGCCGTTGAGATAACGCAGAATATGGCCATCGATGGCATAATTCGAATAGAGGAATTCCATAGAGTTGTTAGTGATTTTGAAGATTTCGACCCTATGCTTTCGCAAAAATATGATGGTCTTGATCAAAATATTTTTGACGTTACGACAAAGCCACAACCAATATTGGAAATCGAGAATATTGGGGAATTCAACAAAAACGAAGGACTGTCGCTGAGCGGTGAAGAAGTGGGATTTCTAGAAAATCTTTCGAAGAAACTAAAAAGAAAACTTACCGATTCGGAAGTTTTTGGATTTTCGCAGATTAATTCAGAACACTGTCGGCATAAGATTTTCAACGGAATATTTATTATTGATGGTGAGGAGAAACCTTCTTCGCTGTTCAAATTGATAAAGAAAACCTCTTCAGAAAATCCGGACACGATCGTTTCTGCCTACAAAGACAATGTGGCTTTTGTGAAAGGTCCGCGCGTGCAGCAGTTTGCACCAAAATCTGCCGACAAACCAGATTTTTATGAAACAAAGGATTTTGATTCTGTTATTTCATTGAAAGCCGAAACGCACAATTTCCCAACAACGGTGGAGCCTTTCAACGGAGCGGCAACTGGCGCGGGTGGCGAAATTCGCGACAGATTGGCGGGCGGACAAGGTTCATTGCCATTGGCAGGAACGGCGGTATATATGACATCCTATTCTAGATTGGAAGCTGATCGAGATTGGGAAAAGGGAATGCCAGAACGGAAATGGTTGTACCAAACGCCGATAGACATTCTGATAAAAGCCTCGAACGGAGCTTCTGATTTTGGCAATAAATTCGGCCAACCGTTGATTGCCGGGTCGTTGTTGACTTTTGAGAACAAAACAGAGAACCGAAGGTTGGGCTATGATAAAGTGATCATGCAAGCCGGCGGCATCGGTTATGCAAAACTTGATCAGGCAATCAAAAAGAAACCAAAATCAGGTGACAAAATCGTTGTTCTTGGCGGCGAAAATTATAGGATCGGAATGGGCGGTGCGGCTGTTTCATCAGCAGATACGGGCGCTTTCAGTTCTGGCATAGAACTCAATGCGATTCAAAGATCGAACCCTGAAATGCAGAAACGCGCTGCGAATGCCATCAGAGGTTTGGTCGAAAGTGACCACAATCCTATCGTTTCGATCCATGATCATGGCGCGGGCGGACATCTCAATTGTCTATCTGAACTTGTGGAAGAAACAGGAGGCTGCATCGATCTTGACAAACTTCCGGTGGGCGACCCGACGCTTTCGGCAAAGGAAATTATTGGCAACGAATCGCAGGAAAGAATGGGCTTGGTGATTGGTGAAAAAGACATTGAAATTCTTGAAAAAATCGCGCGGCGCGAACGTTCGCCGATGTATGAAGTTGGCCACGTGACGGAAGATAATTGCTTCACTTTCGAAGGTCAAAAAAATGGAAAACCGATGGATCTTGCGTTGGAGGATATGTTCGGGAGCTCGCCAAAAACAGTTATGACAGATATTTCGGTGGTGCGACATTATGCTGAAATTGAATATGATAATAATAAAATTCCAGAATATTTAGAGAATGTGCTTCAACTTGAAGCGGTTGCCTGCAAAGATTGGCTGACTAATAAAGTTGACCGTTGCGTTGGCGGAAAAGTTGCAAAGCAGCAATGTGTTGGCCAACTTCAGCTGCCGCTAAATAATGTTGGCGTGATGGCATTGGATTTTCTTGGTAAGGAAGGCGTCGCAACATCAATTGGCCACGCTCCTATTTCTGCGTTGATCGATCCCGCTGCGGGAAGCAGAAATGCCATTGGCGAAGCGCTTTCGAACATTGTCTGGGCGCTTTTTAAGGATGGAATTAAGGGCATTTCACTTTCGGCAAACTGGATGTGGGCGTGCAAAAACGAGGGCGAAGATGCGCGATTGTACAAAGCCGTTGAAGCTTGCTCGGAATTTGCGATCGAACTCGGCATCAACATTCCGACCGGAAAAGATTCGCTTTCGATGAAACAGAAATATCCCGATGGCGATGTGATCGCGCCCGGAACGGTCATTATTTCTGCGGCGGGAAATTGTACAGATATTACAAAAGTGATCGAACCGGTATTGAAGAAAAATGGCGGTTCAATTTATTATATCAATCTTTCGCAGGATGAATTTAAATTGGGCGGAAGCTCATTTGGTCAAACTTTGAATTCAATTGGAAAAGAAACACCGACGATAAAAGATTCTGCATTTTTTGTAAAAGCATTCAATAAAATCCAACAACTTATAAATGATGATCAGATTGTTTCAGGTCACGATGTTGGCAGCGGCGGATTGATTACGACATTGCTGGAAATGTGTTTTGCAGATTTGAATGTTGGTGCTTCGGTAGATTTTGGCTGTTTTAAAGAAAAGGAATTAATAAAGATTCTTTTTGCAGAAAATATTTCGATTGTTGTTCAAGCAAAAGACGATTCTATTTTTGAAAAAGAAATGAATGGTCTTGAATATTTTAAAATTGGAAAAGTCACCGATGATGAGCTTTTAAAAATAAATAATTTAAGTTTTGATATTCCAAAATATCGAGACATTTGGTACAAAACTTCATATTTGCTCGATCAAAAACAATCCGGAAAAGTGAATGCCAAAAAACGTTTTGACAATTATAAAAACCAACCTTTGAAATATATTTTCCCAAATGCTTTCGATGGAAAATTGCCGATATTGGATTTTTCAAAACCAAGACCCAAAGCGGCGATCATTCGAGAAAAAGGAAGCAATTCTGAACGTGAAATGGCCAACGCGATGTATCTCGCGGGTTTTGACGTAAAGGATGTTCACATGACAGATTTGATTTCTGGTCGGGAAGATTTAAAAGACATAAAATTCATTGGCGCTGTTGGTGGATTCTCAAATTCTGATGTTCTTGGTTCTGCCAAAGGTTGGGCGGGCGCGTTTTTGTACAATGAAAAAGCCAAGGAAGCACTCGATGACTTCTTCAAACGCGACGACACGCTTTCGGTTGGAATCTGCAATGGTTGCCAGCTTTTTATGGAACTTGAAATTATCAATCAAGATCACGAAGTTCACGGAAAAATGAAGCATAATGTGTCGGGCAAACACGAAAGCAGTTTTTCTTCCGTTAAGATTCAAAAGAACCATTCTGTGATGTTATCGAGTTTGCAAGGCGCAACTTTGGGCGTTTGGATTTCACACGGTGAAGGCAGATTTGACCTTCCCTATTCCGAAGATCGATATGATATTGTTGGGAAATATACCTATCAAGAATATCCGGCAAACCCCAACGGCTCGCTTTATGAAATTGCAATGATGGCGGATAAAAGCGGGAGACATTTGGTCACGATGCCGCACATCGAGCGATCGACTTTTCAATGGAATTGGGCAGATTACCCAGAAAATCGTAAAGATGAAGTATCACCTTGGCTCGAGGCTTTTGTGAATGCGCGGAAGTGGGTTGATGGGAATTGGGGAAAGTAGAATCCTGATAATTATTTATGAAGACACTAAGGATAATAATACTTCTATTGTTTATGTCGCAGATAAATGCGCAATATGTTCCTCACTCACCCAATGCCACAACGCTTACAACACCACTGGAATCATTCGATAATTTTGCGATGAGCCAGAGACCTTACACCTATTTCAAGGATTTGAACGACACCTACGATAAATTTACAGGAACGTGGACTTATGTTCAAAACGATACAAGTTTAAAAGTAACTTTTTTTAAGCGTGAGAAACTAAGAGTTCCCGGGGGCGCTAATACCTGGAAAGATGAATTAGGCGCGTTTATTGAATTAAAAGTTGAAAACCAAGTGATCTTCGAGACTTACTCGGAAGGAAGGATATCCATTCACAGTATTGGCCTTGACAATCAGAATCAGATGGAATTTTCATACGGTGAGCCATCGTTAAATTCTTGCTACAAATATCTCCGCGGCATTCTTAGTATAACGTTCTCAGTAAATTCGACAAATAATCTGCCACAATTATCTTGGGAAAGAACAAATGATGCTCCGCGACAATTGAGTAAACTACCATGCGATGATGGTACCTTGCCAGATATGACAGGCTTTCAAATACCGGCAAATCTTGTTCTGACAAAGCAGCCGTAGACATTACGCTTTTACGATAGGTATCTTCAGGATAATTTAAATAGTAAAATTTCACTATTTTGCATAGAAATTTCCAACCCAAATGCCAAACATCACGAGACTCTTCGATTTTATGTACCATCAACAGCGATCGCACAATATTGACGATGCGCTCGTGACAAAAAAAGATGGCAAGTGGCTCAAAACGTCCACTGACGAATATGTCAGCAAGGCCAATGCAATCTCGCGCGGACTTTTGAGAATGGGGATTGCGGTCAATGATAAAATCGCGGTGATTTCCAGCGCAAACCGCACCGAATGGCACATTTGCGATATGGGGATTTTGCAGATCGGTGCGCAGAACGTTCCCATTTATCCAACCATTTCGCAGGAAGATTATGAATATATCCTTAACCATTCGGGCGCGAAATATTGTCTGGTTTCAGACGAAGGAGTGCTCGAAAAAGTGAATGCCATAAAACATAATGTTCCAAATCTCCAGGAAGTTTTCTGCTTCGATGATGTTCAAAGTTGCCAAAGCTGGAGCAAAATTCTTGACCTAGGCGCCGACGAATCCAATCAGAATGAGGTTCAAAATCGAATGGACAAAATCGTCGAAAAAGACCTCGCAACTATCATTTATACTTCAGGAACAACTGGCAGGCCAAAGGGCGTAATGCTTTCGCACCACAATATAGTCTCAAATGTTCTCGGCAGCGAAAAGCGTATTCCCTTCCGCGCTGGAGAATCAAAGGCATTGAGTTTCTTGCCAATCTGCCACATTTTTGAACGAATGGTAACTTATCTATATCAATTTTATGGTGTTGGAATTTACTTCGCCGAATCGATAGAAAAATTGAGCGAAAACCTCAAGGAAACCAGTCCGCACGTAATGACCGTCGTGCCGCGACTGCTAGAAAAAGTATACGACAGCATTTATGCAAAGGGCAGCGAACTCACCGGAATCAAGAAAAAACTTTTCTTTTGGGCTATAGATCTCGGACTGAAATACGAACCTTATGGCAAAAATGGAGCGTGGTACGAATTCCAGCTTTCCATCGCGCGCAAACTTATTTTCAGCAAATGGAAAGAAGGACTTGGCGGCAATCTTGAACTTATGGTTTCGGGCAGCGCCGCGCTTCAACCGCGATTGGCTAGAATGTTTGCCGCCGCCGGAATTCCAGTGATGGAAGGTTATGGACTGTCTGAAACCTCGCCGGTAATTTCGGTCAACGATATGCGGGACCACGGGTTTCGCATTGGAACCGTTGGCAGACCTATCGACAATGTTGAAGTAAAAATCGCTGCAGATGGTGAAATACTCTGCAAAGGCCCGAACGTGATGATCGGTTATTTAAACGACAAAGAAAAAACCGACGAGGTAATTATAGATGGCTATTTCCACACTGGAGACATTGGTGAAATCGACAGTGATGGATTTCTAAAAATTACCGATCGTAAAAAAGAAATGTTCAAAACTTCTGGCGGTAAATATGTTGCGCCTCAATTATTGGAAAACGCAATGAAACAATCGCGTTTCATCGAACAAGTAATGGTCATTGGCGAAGGCGAAAAAATGCCCGCAGCTTTCATCCAGCCCAATTTCCAATTTGTAAAACAGTGGGCTGAAAAAAAAGGAATCGATATTGGGAAAACCAACGATAGTCTTGTTGTGAATGAAGAGGTCATTAGCAGGATTATGGAGGAAATAGACGAAATCAACAGCAAATTCGGACATTGGGAACAGATAAAACGCTTCGAGCTTACTCCTGAAGCTTGGAGCACGGCCGGCGGCGAACTCACGCCCACAATGAAATTAAAACGCAAACAGGTCAAGGAAAAATACCAAAGCCTTTACGAAAAGATTTACGGAAGCAGATAAATATCTATTGGAATTGGGCGTTTTATCACGCTTACAATTGAATATTTGAATTATTATTTTGAAAGTAATTTGTTAGTTTCAACTTCTAATTTAGGCAGGTGATTTATTAACATTGCCCAAATGTTTTCATCAGAAATATTATCATAAGAATGGATAACTTGATTGCGCAACCCGATTAGTGCCCGCGCATTTGTAATTTTCAGCGAGTAGTTTTCATCGGTTTTTAAAATTCTACTTGTGGCTTGGCCAATGATTTCCAAATTTCTTTCAGCTGCTCTTTTAAACATTATATTCGCCTCGTAAGTTTTATAACTTCTGTCGTGGACATCAAAAAAACTATTGATCTCTTCAATTAAGAACTTTATATCAAAAAGCCATTTTTTCAATTCTTTCATCCATAAATCAGTCAACGCAGAACCAAATAAATATAGCGTTTCAACCTTATGTTCATCACAAAGGTCATTAATACGCTCGATATTTTTTGACAGTTCAAATCAAAACTCAGATTTACAACTTTCCCGAATAAAATGCTTCAACCTGCCACAGCGAAAATTCAAGCACCGTGACATTACAAAACTTAAAAACAAATTAACATCTTTTATATGCACGCATAGTATTTTTTCTGTATATTTGAATTCCATATGATGAAAGACAAAACAATAGATTATGTTCTGCGCGCCACTTGGCAAGCGGTCTCGCGTATGTACAACGAGGAAGCGGCGAAATATGGCGCCACGATGGCAACAGGTTTTGCACTTTTGAGCCTCGACCGAGACAAAGGAACGCCAAGCACAACGCTGGGGCCGGAAATGGGAATGGAAGCTTCCAGCCTGACGCGAACATTGAAATCTATGGAAGAGCGCGGGCTTATTATTCGCAAGAAAAATCCGGAAGATGGTCGAGGGGTCTTGATTTATCTCACAGATTTTGGGCGTGAGAAAAGGGAACTTTCAAGAACCAATGTATTAAAATTCAACAACAAGGTTCGTGAACTGATTGCGCCGGAAAAACTTCAAAACTTTATGGAAGTGACCGAAACCATCAACGAACTCATTCTCGACAAGAACATATTTGAACAAACAGAATAAATATAGTATGAAAAGAACAATCAAAAAAGTGGCCGTTGTCGGATCCGGAATTATGGGTTCAGGCATCGCTTGTCATTTTGCCAATATCGGCGTTGAAGTTTTGCTGCTCGACATCTTGCCGCGAGAACTCACCGAGGCAGAAAGCAGAAAAGGACTAACGATGGAATTAAAGCAAGTGAGAAACCGCTTGGTGAACGACCATCTCAACAACGCGCTCAAGTCAAAACCTTCTCCTATATATGATATCAAATTTGCGAGCCGAATAAAAACTGGCAACACAACCGATGATATGTCCAAACTAGCAGATTGCGATTGGATTATCGAGGTTGTGGTTGAAAGGCTTGACATCAAGAAATCGGTTTTTGAAGAAATTGAAAAATACAGAAAACCGGGAACGCTGATTACCACAAACACTTCTGGGATTCCAATTCATTTGATGAGCGAAGGTCGAAGTGAAGATTTTCAGGAACATTTCTGTGGAACGCACTTTTTCAATCCAGCGCGATATCTGAAATTATTTGAAATAATTCCTGGACCAAAAACAAAAACTAAAGTTCTCGACTTCTTAAATAATTATGGCGAGCAATTTCTTGGCAAAACTTCGGTCGTGGCAAAAGATACGCCAGCATTTATCGGAAACCGCATAGGGATTTTTGGTATTCAAAGCCTTTTTCACCTTGTCAAAGAAATGGGACTTACGGTTGAAGAAGTTGACAAACTTACAGGTCCAGTTATCGGTCGACCGAAATCGGCAACCTTCAGAACTGTCGATGTGGTTGGGCTTGACACATTGGTTCACGTGGCAAATGGTTTATATCAAGGTGTTCCAAACGATGAAGCTCACAACCTTTTTGCATTGCCGGATTTCATCACAAAAATGATGGAAAAGAATTGGCTTGGCAGCAAATCCGGTCAAGGCTTCTACAAAAAAGAAGGCAAGGACATTCTTGGCCTCGACCTCGATACGATGGAATACCGTATGCCAAAAAAACCACAATTTGCGACTTTTGAACTTACAAAATCCATTGATAAACCCATCGACAGATTTAAGGTTTTAATTACTGGAAAGGACAAAGCCGGCGAATTTTACAGAAAGTCATTTGGTGCGATGTTCGCTTATGTTTCCAATCGAGTGCCTGAAATCACGGATGATTTATTCAAAATTGACGATGCTATGAAAGCAGGTTTCGGTTGGGAAAACGGCCCGTTCGAGATTTGGGATGCCGTCGGAATAGAAAAAGGTATTGAATTGCTCGAGGCAGAAAATCTGACACAATCTAATTGGGTGGGCAAAATGCTCCAGAGCGGTCATAAATGTTTTTACACCGTAAAAGAAGGTGCGACGTATTATTATGATATCGCTTCAAACGATTATAAAAAGATTCCGGGTCAGGATGCATTTATCATTCTCAACAACATTCGCGAAAGCAAAAAAGTTTGGGGAAATTCCGGCGTAAATATCATCGATATCGGCGATGGAATTTTAAATGTAGAATTTAAATCAAAAATGAATTCCATTGGTGGCGATGTTCTTCAGGGAATCAATAGAGCAATTGATCTTGCCGAAAAAGAATTTCAGGGCATTGTTATGGGCAACCAAGGCGCAAATTTTTCAGTGGGTGCCAATATCGGAATGATATTTATGATGGCCGTTGAGCAAGAATATGAGGAACTCAATATGGCAATCAAAATGTTTCAGAACACGATGATGCGCGTCAGATATTCGTCAATTCCAGTGGTCGTTGCACCGCACGGAATGACGCTTGGCGGCGGTTGCGAAATGACGATGCACGCCGATAAGGTTGTTGCCGCGGCAGAATCATATATAGGCCTTGTCGAATTTGGCGTTGGTGTGATTCCCGGCGGTGGCGGTTCAAAGGAAATGGCATTGCGCGCCGCGGACCAATTTCACAAAAACGATGTCGAGTTGAATGTTCTTCAGGAATATTTCCTCACAGTCGCAATGGCAAAAGTTTCAACTTCTGCTTATGAAGCGTTTGATAGCGGCATTCTTCAAAAAGGTAAAGATTTAATTGTTGTTAATAAAGACAGACAAATTGCGGAAGCAAAAAAGCACGCGGTGATTTTGGCGGAAGCCGGATATACGCAACCAATCCAAAGAAACGACGTAAAAGTTCTTGGAAAACAAGCACTTGGAATGTTTCTCGTTGGCACTGACCAAATGGAAGCTGGAAGTTATATTTCTGAACACGACAAGAAAATCGCCAATAAACTCGCTTATGTTATGGCGGGTGGCGACCTTTCTGAACCAACTTTTGTTTCGGAACAATATCTTCTAGACCTTGAACGCGAAGCATTTCTATCACTTTGCACCGAAAAAAAAACATTGGAAAGAATTCAATTTATGTTGACCAAGGGCAAGCCGCTTCGCAACTAAAAATATAACATTATGAAAACAGCATATATCGTAAAAGCATACAGAACGGCAGTTGGCAAAGCGCCAAAAGGTGTTTTCAGGTTCAAAAGACCTGACGAACTCGCCGCAGAAACCATCCAGAAAATGATGTCGGAACTGCCCGATTTTGACAAAACTCGTATCGACGATGTTATGGTCGGGAACGCGATGCCAGAAGCAGAACAAGGTCTGAATGTTGCCAGATTAATTTCATTGATGGGATTGAGCGTTGTTGATGTTCCCGGCGTGACCGTCAATAGATATTGCGCTTCGGGACTTGAAACCATCGGAATGGCGACGGCAAAAATCCAATCTGGAATGGCGCATTGCATCATTGCCGGCGGCGCGGAAAGTATGAGTTTTATACCGATGGGCGGTTACAAACCAACGCCGGATTACGCTGTCGCGAAAGCTGGAAACGAAGATTATTACTGGGGAATGGGCTTGACGGCGGAAGCTGTTGCAAAACAGTTCAACGTTTCACGAGAAGACCAGGACCAGTTTGCATTCAACTCGCATCAGAAAGCTTTGAAAGCACAGAAAGAAGGAAAATTTGACGAGCAGATTGTTCCCATAAATATCGAGCAGACTTTCGTCAATGAAAATTCAAAACGCGAGACAAAGTCTTACGTTGTTAATAAAGACGAAGGTCCGCGTGCCGATACAAGTCTTGAAGCTTTGGCAAAATTGCGGCCCGTTTTTGCGCTGGACGGGAGCGTTACGGCCGGAAATTCTTCGCAAATGAGCGATGGTGCCGCGTTCGTGATGGTAATGAGTGAAGAAATGGTACAAGAATTGAACCTCACGCCTATCGCGCGATTGGTAAATTTTGCTTCTTCCGGCGTTGAACCGCGGATTATGGGGATTGGTCCTGTGAAAGCCATTCCGAAAGTTTTGAAACAAGCGGGAATGAAACAAGACGACATTGAACTTATAGAGCTCAACGAAGCATTTGCATCGCAATCCCTTGCTGTTATCAGGGAGTTGAAGCTGAATCCAGAAATCGTGAACGTCAACGGAGGAGCAATCGCGCTCGGTCATCCATTGGGTTGCACGGGCGCAAAACTTTCTGTTCAGCTTTTTGACGAAATGAAACGTCAGGGCAATAAATATGGAATGGTGACGATGTGCGTCGGGACAGGACAAGGTTGTGCTGGAATTTACGAATTGATATAATTTAAAATAAAATTGCTTTATATAAATCAAACATTATGAACGAGATAACACGTGGCGGACAATTTATCGTCAAGGAAACAAAATGTGAAAATGTTTTCACGCCAGAGGATTTTACCGAAGAGCAAAAATTAATGCGCGACTCTGTGAAGGAATTTGTGGACAAAGAAATTTGGCCATATAAGGAAAGATTCGAGAATCGTGATTTTGCATTCACTGAAGAAGTGATGACCAAGGCAGGTGAAATGGGCTTTCTTGGCGTCGCCGTTCCAGAACAATATGGCGGACTCGGAATGGGATTTGTCGAATCGGTTTTGGTGTGCGATTACATTTCGGGCGCAACTGGTTCGTTCTCAACGGCTTTTGGCGCGCACACAGGCATTGGAACTTTACCAATCACGCTCTACGGAACTGAAGAACAGAAAATAAAGTATGTTCCGAAACTTGCCACGGGCAAATGGTTTGGCGCATATTGCTTGACTGAACCTGGCGCTGGTTCTGATGCAAATTCCGGGAAAACCAAAGCCGTTCTTTCCGATGATGGAAAATATTATTCAATCACGGGAGCGAAAATGTGGATTTCAAATGCTGGTTTCTGCAGTCTTTTTATTGTTTTTGCTCGAATTGGCGACGATAAAAACATCACGGGATTTATTGTAGAAAATGATGACTCGAACGGAATTTCGATGGGCGAAGAAGAACACAAACTTGGTATTCGCGCATCTTCTACACGACAGGTTTTCTTTAATGAAACAAAAGTTCCCGTTGAAAATATGCTCAGCGAACGCGGTAATGGATTCAAGATCGCGATGAACGCTTTAAATGTTGGCCGAATAAAATTGGCGGCAGCTTGTCTTGATGCACAACGACGCGTGACTTCAATAGCAGTGAAATATGCAAATGAAAGGATACAATTCAACACGCCTATCTCAAGCTTTGGTGCTATCAGGTATAAAATAGCAGAAATGGCTACAAGCTGCTACGCTGGCGAAAGTGCCGTTTATCGCGCTGCAAAAGATATAGAGAACCGGATTGCATTGCGCGAAAGCGAAGGTGGAAGCCATCAAGAAGCAGAACTTAAAGGCGTTGAGGAATTCGCAATTGAATGTTCGATTCTGAAAGTCGCAGTTTCCGAAGATATTCAAAATTGTGCCGACGAAGGCATCCAGATTTTTGGTGGAATGGGCTTTTCTGAAGAAACGCCGATGGAAAGCGCGTGGCGCGATGCTAGAATTTCCCGAATTTACGAAGGAACCAACGAAATAAATAGAATGCTGTCGGTGGGTATGCTGATCAAAAAAGCAATGAAAGGCCACGTTGATCTTCTTGGTCCAGCCTCAAAGGTTCAGGAAGAGTTGATGGGAATACCGGATTTTGACACCCCTGATTATTCGGAACTTTTTGCAGAAGAAAAGGAAATGATCGGCAAATTGAAAAAAGCTTTCTTAATGGTTGCCGGTGGAGCGGTTCAAAAATACGGACCTGATCTGGACGAGCACCAACAACTGCTTTTGGCAGCTGCCGATATGCTCATCGAGATCTACATTGCCGAAAGCACAATTCTACGTACAGAAAAAATGGCGCTCAAAGTAGGTCAAGATAAAGTGAAGGAACAGGTTGCGATGGCCCAACTTTACCTTTATAAAGCTGTTGACATAATAACCCAAAAAGGAAAAGAAAGTATCATTTCTTTTGCCGATGGCGACGAACAACGGATGATGTTGATGGGACTGAGAAGATTCACGAAATACACCAATATGCCCAACATCGTAAATTTGAGAAGGATGATAAATGCAAAGGTAGTAGCAGAAAACGAATATTGTTTTTAAAATAATATTTTTAAATTGAAAGCCGCTATAACCAGCGGTTTTTTTTAGCGCAACCAATTTTTTATATTCGCAAAAACTAAATTATGAAAATACTTGGGATAGGGTCCAGAATCAATCATCCAAAGTTTGGAAAGGGCGTGGTCACAAATGTTACGTCTTCGGATTATTGGGTAACGTTCATCCTGAACGGGCTCGAGACAATTTCGCTTGACGAAGAAATCGAAGTTGTCGAAGCAGCGGAGAACGATGTTGATACGGTAAGTTTATACGACATCGAGAAATCGCTCAAAAGTATTCTTCAAAGATATAGCGACATTACGCCATCCACGCCAATTGCCGACAAATGGAAGGGCGGGAAACTGATACTCGACCCTGGAAAAGCTGGCGTCTCAAATAAGGAAATCCCCATTGACACATTCTTCAATAAAATCGTGATGGTTCGCGATCGGATTCGGGTCATGGAACAAAAAATAAATGCCAGCAATCTAGACACCAGCGAGAAGTTGGATTTGCAGCAGTACATCACCAAAATCTACGGCAGTTTGACGACTTTCAATGTATTGTTCAAATCGCAAACGGATTATTTTGTAGGTGAAAAAAGCAAATAAAAAAAGCGGGCAACTGCCCGCCTCTGATAAATTTCTACAAAGATTTATATCGATTTATTTCCAGATATAACTCTTAGGATTACTGCGATTACTGCGATTACCAATAAAATGTGAATAATTCCGCCTGTAACGAATCCGCCGAAGAAGCTGATTGCCCAGATGATTACCAATATTACTGCGATTGTGTACAATAGATTACCCATAATGTTTGAATTTTAGATTAGATTAATTGAATGGTTTATTGATTGATTGAATTTATGATTGGACTAAACATTAATTATTTTTTCTTCATCATTGCCTGCATACTTTCAGCTTTTGCCAAATGTGCCTGCATGGTTGGAAGTACTGCTTCTGCATAAGATTTTATATCAGCATCAGTCCCATCCTTTATATAGTCGTTAAGCTTTTCGATGTCTTTTTTGTGATCTTTAACCATATGGTCTACATAATCCTCGTCAAAGTCCTTTAAATCTTTTTTGTTCATGTCCTCATACATCTCTTGGCCCTCTTCGGTGATAGTGCTTGGCACAGTAATGTTCTTCTGAGTCGCCAATGCCTGCAATTTCATAAGTGCGTCACTATGGTCTTTTTCAAGCATTTCCCCGTAGGCCTTTAATTCGGCATGCTGAGCCTTTGAAGCCGCGAGAGAACCCAACTTGATTTCAGCAAGGTGAGCCGATGCTACGTCAACCAGGAATTGTGCGTCGTTTTCCTTGGAATCGTTCTCGATGTGCTCATTTTGCTCTTCAGCAACCTCTTTAGAATCATTCTCGTTGTTTTTGCAAGAAGAAAATGCAATCATTGAAACAACTGCTGCTCCAAAAAGAAACTTTTTAGCGAAAAAATTCTGTGTAATCATGATGTCTGTTTTTTGGTTTTTGTGATATGGTACAAATTTGGGAAAATGTACAAGGCAGTTCGTTATATAATATTTAACAATCGTTACATTATTGAGTTTGCCAAAAAATGGGAAATTTTTGGGAGGTACTCTCAATTATCAACTAAACCTTTGATTATCTTTGAATAAAACATACATATCATGAAAAAAATCATTCCAACACTTTTTATTGCATGCCTATTTTTTATGGGGTGCAAAACCAACAAAACCTCTGACAAGGATTCCAAAACCGTGAAAATCGATTTTGATTCGAAAAGTGGAAGCAATGCAAAGGGCACTGCAACCTTTACCGATTCCAATGGAAAGGTAACGATGGTGGCAAAACTGACAGGACTGACGCCAGGAGTTCATGCGATT
>JBBSUW010000058.1:0-17550 GCA_038234025.1 Flavobacteriales bacterium | reverse complement strand
TTTCAAACGTTGCAAAGACATTGGATCTTTTCTAAGATCAAAATCTTCTTCGGTTTTGAAGTCGTCAGCAAGCCAATCGATGATCACTTGGTCGAAATCATCTCCACCCAAATGCGTATCTCCGTTTGTCGAAAGCACTTCAAAAACGCCATCTCCAAGTTCTAGAATGGATATATCAAATGTTCCACCACCAAGATCGTAAACCGCGATTTTTTGGTCCTTTCCTTGTTTGTCAAGTCCGTACGCCAAAGCTGCCGCCGTTGGCTCATTGATGATTCGCATAACTTTAAGACCTGCGATTTCGCCCGCTTCTTTGGTAGCTTGACGCTGCGCATCGTTAAAGTATGCTGGGACCGTGATAACGGCTTCTGTAACGGTTTGCCCAAGATAATCCTCGGCGGTTTTCTTCATTTTCTGAAGCGTCATTGCGCTAAGTTCTTGCGCTGTATAAAGTCTTCCGTCAATGTCAACACGTGGTGTATCATTGTCACCTTTGATGACTTTGTACGGAACGCGTCCTGCTTCCTTGCTGGATTCCGAGAATTTGTTGCCCATGAACCTTTTGATCGAGGCAACGGTTTTTGTCGGGTTTGTCACTGCCTGCCTTTTGGCAGGATCGCCCACTTTGATTTCGCCGCCCTCAACAAAAGCGATGACGGATGGCGTTGTTCTTTTTCCTTCTGAATTCGGAATTACAACCGGTTCGCTGCCTTCCATTACTGCAACGCAGGAGTTGGTTGTACCCAAATCGATTCCAATTATTTTGCCCATTTTATTATTTATTTGATTTATATTGATTTGATTGATAGAATTCTGTCCGGTTCAGGTCAAGTTTTGTGCCAATGGAAATTTGATCTAATGATTGGCAGAGAATCATTGTACAAGGGTTAGCAAAACTGACATCTTGACATTTTAGGGTCATTTTTACGCATACGAATATATTTTTCCGGTCATAAAAAATTTGAGGATTATCTCCTATGTCGCAATCTGACTGCGCATCACCGAACATTTCAAAACAATCGATTATATTTGGTTTAAATCTGACTGATATATAATGGAAGAATGCATTTCGGTTTTTGATATGCTCAAAATTGGCGTTGGCCCTTCGAGCTCGCACACACTTGGACCATGGCGCGCTGCGCAAAGATTTTTGGCGGAAGCACGAAAGAATAAAATATTTAATGATATAGAAACTTTGAAAGTTGACCTATTCGGTTCGCTTTCCCTTACGGGCAAGGGC
Source organism: Flavobacteriales bacterium (assembly GCA_038234025.1). GTDB lineage: Bacteria > Bacteroidota > Bacteroidia > Flavobacteriales > Flavobacteriaceae > Flavobacterium. Next base: position 16,310 of record JBBSUW010000058.1, on the reverse strand, counting down.
CACGCAACAGATTTTGCAGTGATGCTCGGCTTGAGCGGAACAGACCCTGAATTTATAGAAGTCACAGCGATTCCACTTACAATAGAAGGCATAAACGAAACTTTTGAGCTTCAGCTCGACAGTGAAAGGGCAATTCCCTTCTCTCCGCTTTTGGACATTCGTTTCAACAAGAAATTCCTGCCATTTCATGCAAATGCGCTCACATTCAGCGCGGAACTTTCGACGGGCAAAAAGTTCTCGGAGACCTATTACTCTATCGGCGGCGGTTTTGTTGTAAAAGAAGAGCGTTCAAATGCCAAAAGGAAAATCGAGATCAAATGCGCCTTTCCTTTTATAGTGAACAATGCGCAAGATCTTTTGAACTTTTCATTACAGGAGAACAAAAAGATTTCTGAAATAATTCACGAGAACGAACTGTCGATGCGCGACGAGGCAACAATCGACAAGGAACTAATGCGAATTTGGCGCACAATGCTCGAATGCATGTACATCGGTTGCCACACGGGCGGCATTTTGCCTGGCGGTCTAAATGTTCGCAGACGCGCTTTTGATATGCACCACAACCTAATTGGGCTTGGCAATTATACAAATCCGCAAGAGTGGCTAGAAACAATCCGCGGTTGCGAAGTAAAATTTAGACAAATTCTCAAATGGGTAAGTTGCTTTGCATTATCCGTGAATGAAGTAAATGCCGCACTCGGGCGCGTTGTAACGGCACCGACAAACGGCAGCGCCGGCGTTATTCCGGCCGTGCTTATGTATTATCTGGCAATCGAGAACAGACAAGGTGGCGATAAAGAAATCAAGCAATTCCTGATGGTCGCCGGCGAGATTGGCAGTATTTTTAAAAAAGGCTCGACAATATCGGCGGCAATGGGCGGTTGCCAGGCAGAAATCGGAGTATCGTCGTCAATGGCAGCGGCAGCGCTGGCCGAGCTAATGGGCGGATCACCGGCGCAGGTGCTAATGGCTGCGGAAATCGCGATGGAGCACCATCTCGGCATGACCTGCGACCCAATCGCCGGACTTGTTCAGATCCCATGCATCGAAAGAAACACAATGGGCGCGATCAAGGCAATTAATGCCGCAGAACTTGCGCTGGAAACCGACCCGAAAAACGCGAAGGTTCCGCTGGACAAGGTAATCAACACCATGTGGCAGACCGCGAAGGATATGGATCACAAGTACAAGGAAACCAGCGAAGGAGGACTTGCCGTGACCGTTAATATGTCAGATTGTTGATTGAGAACGCTGAATTTTTCTCTTTTAAAAAATTGTGAACATGCGTTGAAGAGCATTCTCTACCTTTGCTAAGTTGAAAAAAGATATATGTCAGTTGCCAAAAAAGATTACAAAAGAATTACCGTCAAGTCGCTGATCGAGATGAAGGCCAATGGCGAAAAAATCTCCATGCTTACCGCCTATGATTTCACGATGGCGAAAATTGTTGATTCTGCCGGAGTTGATGTCATACTTGTAGGAGATTCTGCATCCAATGTAATGGCTGGCCACGAAACCACGTTGCCGATAACCTTGGACCAAATGATCTATCATGCATCGGGAGTGGTCAGAGGTGTTGAACGTGCGCTGGTCGTCGTCGATCTCCCTTTCGGTTCGTACCAGTCGGATCCCAAAGAAGCATTGCGTTCCTCGATAAGGATTATGAAGGAAAGTGGCGCGCATGCTGTCAAAATGGAAGGCGGCAGCGAGATAAAAGATTCAATCAAGAAAATACTCAATGCGGGAATTCCAGTTATGGGACATTTGGGCCTGACCCCGCAATCCATTTATAAATTCGGAACCTACACCGTTCGTGCAAAAGAAGATACAGAAGCCGACAAGCTTGTTGAGGACGCCAAACTGCTTGAACGTATAGGTTGTTTTGCGATTGTTCTCGAAAAAATCCCGGCGCACCTTGCTCAGAAAGTAGCAGAAAGCATCTCGATCCCGGTCATTGGTATTGGAGCTGGCGGCGGTGTTGACGGTCAAGTTTTGGTGATTCATGATATGCTCGGCATGAACAATGAATTCAGTCCAAGGTTTTTACGAAGGTATCTTGACCTTTATGAACAAATGACCTCTGCAATAAGCAGTTATGTTGATGATATCAAATCGAAGAATTTTCCGAACGAAAAAGAGCAATATTAAAATTGTCATCGAACAACATCAAGTCCGAACTTGCAAATCTCGAAATTCTTTATGAGGACAACCACTTGATCGCTATAAACAAGCGTTCGGGCGACTTGGTTCAGGGCGATAAAACCGGCGATACCGCGCTTCCGGAAATCATCAAGGATTATATCAAAAATAAATACAGCAAGCCCGGCGATGCATATCTTGGCGTTGTGCACCGGCTTGATCGACCAACGACGGGCGTCGTTGTTTTTGCAAAAACGTCGAAGGCGCTCTCGCGAATGAACGAGCTTTTCAAAAGCCGCGAAACCCAGAAGATATATTGGGCGATCATCAAGAACAAAATCAATCCCGAAAGCGGCATCCTCGAGCATTATTTGAAAAGAAACACAAGGAACAATACTTCCAAGGCTTATATAAAGGAAATTCCCAAAAGCAAGTTGGCCAGACTTTCATACATCACGATCAGTGAAATGTCGAATTATTCGGCACTGCAGATTATTTTGGAAACAGGAAGGCACCATCAAATAAGGGCGCAACTTGCTGCGATGGGCGCACCGATCAAAGGCGACCTCAAATATGGTTTTGACCGTAGCAATCCCGATGGCTCAATCAGTCTTCACGCACGAAGCTTGTCTTTTGTCCATCCGGTCTCAAAAATCGACACAACAATTGTTGCACCGGTACCAAAGGAAACATTATGGAATATCGTAGAAAACAAAACTGACTGATAATGATGGTTCTTTTGCACATAAATTTATTTTAGATTTGGTCGAAATACAATTTTAATATTTAAACACACGAGCCTTCGATGGAAAACGCAAATAAAAGAATAGAGGAAATCAGGCAATTTGGATATGACCTGGATTTTGGCGATGTGTTTTCGCATGCCTTCACGGTTTACAAAAAAATAGCGCTTATGGCTGGGGTCGTGCTCATTGCATTGACCGGCGTCTTTCTTGTTATAGGATTGGTCTGTTTCGGAATTTTATCCGGCGCTGGCTCATTTACGACCTTGATTACCGGCATCGCAACTGGGGGAGCGTCAATTTTAACCACGGTAACATATGTCGTGGTAATTTCTGTAGCTTCTGGACTAATTGCGCCATTGTATGCTGGTGTGATCAATATGGCATATTTGGCAGACGCCAATTTAGAATATCGGCTTGGGGATAGTTTTCAATTCTACAAGGGGAGATATTTCATGCCACTATTTATTTCTACTCTGATCATTTCGATATCGACAACAATCATTTCGCAAATAGGGCAAACTTTTCACCTAGAGGTAATCTCTTTTGTGGGATTGGTAATAATAACATTGCTTACAGTACTTACGACTCCGCTCATTATTTTTGGAAACCTCAATGCGCTCGAAGCCATCAAGGGCAGCGTGGTTGTGGTGCTCAAAAAGATCTGGGTTATCGTAGGACTTATTATAGTTGCATATATCTGTTCAATGCTCGGATTTATCGCGCTGTGCATTGGCATCATTTTTACCTTGCCATTTATTTTTGCGATGTACTACAGTATTTATGTGCACTCGGTAGGAATAGACGAAAAAAGCGAAATCGATGAAATTGGCAGTCAAGATGTTGATATCTACTAATCTCGATAGACCAATTAGCTGAATTTTTACAGTAAAAATACTACGGTTTTATTTCCGAATCGTAACTTTACCAAAACACCACCCCAAATACATTGAAGCATATGGTATTTTGGAATTGCTTTTCCTTGCCTCATTTTATTTTGAATTTCTCATCGGTCGATACCATCGTGGCAGCTTTGCCAATTCCGTTGACCGTGTGGATCTACATTTTCATCCTGACTTTGGTCCTTATGGGAATTGTTTATTTTATGTCCAATAAATGGCTTCGAAAGAATTCAGTCGAAATCAACAGCCTTGACAAGCTATCAAAGCAAAAGGACGGGTTTCACTTTACAAATGAAATTGTAAACAACGGTACTTCGCTGACGATGGTCTCAACACGAAAAGGCGAGATTGTCTTTGTGAGCGACAACATACGCGCGATTTTGGGATATGAACCCGATGAAGTCATGGGTCTGGAATTTTGGCGGCTTACGGAAGATTCCGAAGTTGTAGGTCAAAACTATCACGATAATTATGTTGATGCGAGGCTTTATGTGAGAAAACTCAAGTGCAAAAACGGAGAACCCAAGCACATCCAATGGAAGGATAAGCAGTACAACGAAGATCAATTCATCGGAATTGTCACCGATGTGACCGAGCAGATCCAAATTCAGGACCAGTATAAAAATCTCGTACAAACGGCCAAGGATTTGATTTTCGAAACCGATAGAAACGGCAATTTTACTTTAATAAATCAGGCAACAGAAGATATTGTCGGCTTTAAGACCAATGAGGCAGTGGGCGAGCATTTTTCAAGATTCATTCGTTCCGATCTTGTTCAAATAGTGAAGCAATTTTATGAAGGGATGGACATTAAAAGCGAAAACAACGAAGCAATTGAATTCCCATTGATCAAAAAGGATGGTTCGGAATTGTGGCTTTCGCAAAAAGTGAATGCCATAAAGGACAGTTCAGGAAAAGTTACGGGATTTTCCGCCTTTGCCAGGGACATTACAGCTCTAAAGGAATTTGAGGCACAGAACCATCGGCGACAATCCAAACTGGCGAAGTACAATGAAACGCTTCAGAATTTTGCCCTGAGCGGAATATTTGCCATTGATGGTTTTGACGAAGTTCTGAAAAATATTCTGAAAGTTTCTGCCCAAAAACTCAATTGTGACCGTGCCAGCTATTGGAAATATTCTCCTAAAAAACTGATTTGCCAAAATCTCTTTACAACAGCTTCAGATAGATTTGAAAAGAATTTTGAGCTCTCTAAAAAAGAATACCCATTGTACTTCGCCGCGATCGAGAACGAAATGCAAATAGTGGCAAATGATGCGTGCAACCACAACGCCACATATGGTCTCAACAAAGAATATCTGCCCAAGAACGACATAGTATCTATGCTCGACACGCCAATTATGACCAATGGTACTCTTGCGGGCGTGCTATGCTTTGAAGCAGTCAAAAACCCCAAAAATTGGGACGATGAAGACGTTACTTTTGCACGATCTATTTCCGATGTCGTCATCATAGCGCTAGAATCCCAAAAAAGAGTTCAGGCCGAAAAAAACCTCGCCTACAAGAACGAACTCTTGGCAGCAATGTCTGAATGTACCGCACAGTTTCTGTACAGCAAGAACTTTGATGAAATATTCGGCGAAGTCCTCAAGGTCATGGGAACATCGATGAACGTTGACCGCGCCTACTATTATGAAAACAATGCAGCCGATGAAACAATTAGCCAAACCTTGCGCTGGTTCAAGGGCAATGATGGGCTTTCTCCCAATAATCCCGCGCTGCAGGATCTTCCCTACGATTTTTTCGAGAATTTACTGACCGAACTTTTGGAAAACTCGCTTTACAATAAACTTACCCGAAAAATTGAAAATACTTCTCTGCGAAAAAAGCTTTTGAAAGTTGAGGTCATTTCGCTGCTGCTGTTGCCAATTTATGTAAAGGGCGAGTTCCATGGTTTTCTGGGTTTTGATGATATCGAGATCGAGCGCGTATGGATCGACGATGAAATCAACATCCTGCAAACATTGGTGGCCAATATCGCGTTGGCAATAGAAAAAATCCTCAACGAAAAAAGCCATGTCGAAAGCGAGGAGAAGTTTCGACTGCTTGCCAACAATATTCCCGGAACGGTGTATTTATCAAAATTGGACAAGGCCTTTACCAAAGTCTATTTGAACGATGAAATCGAAAAACTCACGGGCCATCTCAAATCAGATTTTATTGAAGACCGAATTTCATTCACCGATCTATTGGATCCTGATGACAGGGATCGTGTCAATCGAGAACAGCGAAAGGCATTAAAGAACCGCAGGCCGGTGCACTCAGTTTACCGAATAAAAAGAAAGGACGGAACAGAAGTGTGGGTCGAAGAGTTTGCCGAACCCATTTTTGAAGATGGCGAAATCAAGTACATCGAAGGGATATTTCTCGACATCACGCAGCGCAAGCTCACCGAAAGCATTTTAAAAGAAAAAGAAATCGCGGAAGCTGCAAGCAAGGCCAAATCTGGATTTTTGGCCAATATGAGCCACGAAATCAGGACGCCGCTCAATGGAATCATCGGCTTCACCGACCTTCTTGAGCATTCCAAGCTGGAGGATTTTCAGAGACAATATATGAACACGATCAATCAATCGGCCAATTCACTGATGGAGGTCATCACAAACATTCTCGATTTTTCGACAATAGAATCAGGAAAACTAGAGCTCGATATCGCTAGTTACGATATTTCGCAACTTGCGCAACAGGTTATAGAACTCATAAAATATGAATCGAACCTGAAGAACATCGATCTTGAGCTCAACATTTCGCGAGACATTCCAAAATTTGTGCACATAGATCATATCCGCCTCAAGCAAGTGCTGATCAATCTGATGAGCAACGCCGTAAAATTCTCGACCAACGGCAAAATAACATTTTCAATACAACTGCTCGCGAACATCAGTCATAGCGAGAGCTCTTTGCGATTTTCGGTCAATGACACCGGCATTGGCATCAACATTCAGAATCAGAAGAAAGTATTCGAGGCTTTTACTCAAGAAGATCTAAGCACCACCAAAAGGTTCGGTGGAACGGGGCTCGGACTTTCTATTTCAAATCTTTTGCTGGGACTTATGGGGACAAAACTCCAGCTTGAAAGCGAACTTGGGAAAGGCAGCGAATTTTTCTTTGATATAAAACTGCAAACTTCAGAGATGCCCGTCAGCAACGACAATCAAAAACTTTTAGTTGCCGAAAATGAATCCCCGCCTTTATACATAAATCAAAAAATCATGGTCATGATCGCTGAGGACAACAAGATCAACATGCTTTTGGCAAAAACGCTGATCAAACAGATAATGCCCAACGCAGAAATAGTCGAGGCGGAAAACGGACTCGAAGCGGTCGAAAAATTTGTTGAAACAAATCCAGATCTCATTTTCATGGATGTTCAAATGCCCGTGAAAAATGGGTACGAAGCAACAAAGGAAATCCGAAAATTGCAGAAAAACCACGTTCCGATAATTGCGCTCACAGCCGGAACCGTTGTCGGAGAAAAAGAAAAATGCCTCGACGTTGGCATGGACGATTATGCCTCAAAACCGATCATAAAAAAAACCGTGCAGAATATAATTGCCACTTGGATAAAAGATGTAAATTAGAAATCCAATAAAACACACACGATTATGAAATGGATGGGACGTCGAGAAAGCGGAAATCTTGAGGACAGGCGCGGGATGAGCGGTGGAAAAATCGCAGCCGGCGGTGGACTTATAGGCTTGATAGTGTTGCTCGTTAATATTTTTGGCGGCGATGACGCGAGAATGTTGACACCCGTTCTTGAAGAGCTTGGACTGGGCAGCCGCAGCCAAACAGAACAACGGGAGCTTACTGCCGAAGAAAAAGAACAGGGCAAGTTCGTGGGCGTTGTTCTCGCCGATACAGAGGATGTATGGACAAAGGTCTTCGCCGACAATGGCAGCAGCTATCGCAAGCCTGGCGCGGTCCTGTTCACCGATGCGGTTGCTACTGGATGCGGTAACGCGAGCGCTGCTTCGGGCCCATTTTATTGTCCGGCCGACGAAAAACTATATATGGATCTTGCGTTCTTTAACGAGCTTCGCACTAGATTTGGCGCGAAGGGCGGCGATTTCGCGATTGTATACGTCATGGCGCACGAAGTTGGTCATCACGTCCAGAACCTTCTCGGCACTTCGGGCAAGGTTCGCCAGCAGCAACAGAACCTTAGCCAAGGCGATGCCAACAAACTCTCGGTGGCTCTTGAACTGCAAGCAGATTTTTACGCGGGGATTTTCGCGCACCACAACAGCAAATATCTTGACGAGGGCGACATAGATGAAGCACTCAGCGCCGCACAGGCCGTTGGAGACGACGCCATACAAAAGCGAACACAGGGCAGAATTAATCAGGAATCTTTTACGCATGGCACGTCCGAACAGCGAAAGTACTGGTTCAAGCTCGGCTACACCACCGGCGACATGTCGCAGGGAAACACCTTTGCAGAACTTCGATAAAGATTGTACTTGGGCGTTGCCCACTGTCATTTCGCTGTCGCGAATGCCAGTGCGCCGGGCTTTGCGCTACAATCTTTGTCCCGCCGAAAAAGGCGGGACAAAGGATTTCCACTTCAATCCCTAACGCGAGCTTCACCACTTGAAATAGCCAATTTATCCCAACCAGCCTTCTCTGTCAAGACTGCGGTATTGAATCGCCTCTGCAATGTGCGCCGGCCCAATTTTTTCGGTCGCTTCAAGATCGGCGATCGTTCGGGCAACTTTTAGAATCCTGTCATAAGCTCTTGCCGAAAGGTTCAATCTTTCCATCGCCGTTTTCAATAATTGCAAGGAACTTTCGTCGAGCGCGCAAAATTCGCGAATGTGCTTTGTGTTCATCTGCGCATTGTAATGTATAGAATCGCTGCTCTCAAAACGCGCACTTTGTATTTCGCGCGCCGCCGTCACTCTTTTCCGGATATCCACGCTCGGTTCCGCGTATCTTGTATCCGAAAGTTTTTCAAAAGGAACGGGAGTTACTTCTATATGAATGTCGATCCTGTCCAGGAGCGGCCCCGAAATCTTGCTCAAATATCTCTGCATATCGTTGGGCGAGCTCGTCACCGGTGAATCTGGATCGTTGAAATATCCGCTTGGACTTGGGTTCATGCTCGCCACCAACATAAATGATGATGGATAGGTGATCGTGAATTTTGCCCGTGAAATAGTTACTTCGCGGTCTTCGAGAGGTTGGCGCATCACCTCGAGAACATCGCGCTTGAATTCGGGAAGCTCGTCCAGAAAAAGAACGCCATTGTGCGCCATCGAGATTTCGCCGGGTTGTGGATAGCTGCCACCGCCGACCAAGGCAACATTTGAGATCGTGTGGTGCGGGCTGCGGAACGGTCGTCTGTTCATCAATCCAACTTCTTTCAGTTTTCCGGCGACGCTGTGGATTTTTGTGGTTTCCAAAGCTTCGCGCAAGGTCATTGGCGGTAAAATACTGGGCAATCTCTTGGCAAGCATCGTTTTCCCCGAACCTGGTGGTCCTATCAGAATAATATTGTGTCCGCCCGCCGCAGCTATTTCCATGCAACGCTTGATCGACTCCTGCCCTTTCACATCCGAAAAATCAAAGTCAGGAAAATCCAAGCCTTTGGAAAATTCTTCTCGAGTATTGAAAATCGTTGGTTCTATAGTGCTTGTTCCGTTGAAAAAATCTATGATCTGCTGAAGGTTCTCGACACCATAAACATCGAGTCCCGAAACTATTGCGGCCTCTTTGGCGTTATGCATCGGCAGAAAAAATCCCTTGAAACCTTCTTCCTTGGCTTTTATCGCAATCGGCAAAGCGCCCTTGATCGGTTGGAGACCGCCGTCGAGCGAAAGTTCGCCCATGATGATGTATTTGTCCAATTCCTCGGTGAGCAATTGACCGGAAGCAACAAGAATCCCCATCGCAAGTGTTAAGTCGTACGCCGAACCTTCCTTTCTCAAATCGGCGGGCGCGAGATTTATCGTTATCTTTTTTCCCGGCATATTGAGTCCATTGTTCTTGAGCGCGGCGGCAATCCGGTAACTGCTTTCCTTGATCGCATTGTCGGGCAGACCGACCAAGTGGTAACCGATTCCCTTATCAACATTGACCTCGACGGTAATAGTTGTAGCTTCCACCCCAAAAACCGCACTTCCATAAACTTTAACTAACATGGCTTGTATTTAGGAAATAAATTTAGTGAAAGATTTCAATTGGCAATGTAAAAGCAGGAAACAAACTAGGAGCCGATATTTATTTTGACATTGGTTTGAAACATATTACTGAATAAATTGATTATTAATAAATTATTCTAATTTTGAATGGCGAATGCGACTGCAAAGCTTTGCCTTCAACATTATGAGATATCCAATAATTATCCTTTTGGTTTTTGCCGCGCCAAGCCTCATCGCACAGATTGCGTATCGCGATCGCGGCACCCAGAAACTGCATACGGCGCAGTACAGATATTCGGTAAAAAGATGCGAAACGTGCGGCGGCGCTTATTCTGCTGAATATAGCGAAAGAAATGCCAGTAGCACACATACAAGAAATAATGTCCAGGCTGCAACCCAAGGGTTTTTCAATGGAAAAGAAAGCCTCAATAAATTGCTTCTTGATACCTTGAACGTCAAGGTTGTAGAGGTCGTTAAAAATGTAGACGGTAGGACTGATGCTGACAGGGCAATCTATATTTACAACGACGGCAACATCGCAAAGATCAATGATTGCACGCTTTTATATAATGAGAGCGAAGTAGAAAGTTTGTTGGGCAACATAAATTTGAACAGTCAACAAAATAAATTTCTCAAGGGTTATTTGTTCACGAAAATATAATTTTAGTATGAAAAAATTGATTTTATTGCTGCCCATTTTAATATTACAGTCGATGGCTGCCCAAAATTCTGACACGCCAACTTACAGACTTTCAGTGCCCAGTTTCTCGATTTCGGAAAACAAGGTTATGGTTGTAAACGGTTATAAGACATTCATTGGCAGGGTTGTCTATGACGACAAGCTCTATGAGGGGCAAATTATGGCAAAAGGCGACACAATTAACTTTGGTTACAGAAAGTCTATGCTGCTAAGCGATAAACGGATGCGAAAATTGAAATTTGCAGATGAAGATGGACGAGTCTATGAGTACAACAGAGGCGATGATATTACATTAGGTCGAATGCTCCTTAACGTGATGGGAATCCAAGCATACGATAGATTGGTCTATCTTCCAGATGCCAAACCAAATCGAACAACGTTGGTGCTTGTGGAGGGAAAGAGAAAAACAAAATATATCGACAATGTTTTCAGAAGAGATGTGGGAGACATTGCATCTTTCTTACGAAGAAGCAAATTAGAGGGCGAAAAGAGGGATTTCCTAGAAAAATGGCTGCAGGACAATATTTAAATCTGATAAATTTCGCTCATTTTTAAAACTTGTACCAGTACTTTCATTTCACTTATTTAATCCTTAATTGATTAAATTTTGGTTTCCTATTTATAGTCCGTAGCATATATTTGGTCAGTCTTAACAATCATTTGTGATTAGGCTCTAAATACAAAAAGGTAACTTTGCGATTATCAACATTGCAAACTCAAGACAATGCATTTTTCGATCATAAATTCGCAGACTGGCGAGGACAAAGCTTTCTCCAATAACACCATCGCTAACTTTCTGCACAAGCATCTCGAACAATATGGCGACAAGACCGAGGATATTCTTAAATGCCTCGATTATGTTATGCGCCCGGAAAAAGGTGGGAATATTATTGTCGGAATAGACGATAACGAAATAGTGGGCGCCGTAATTTTGAACAATACCGGAATGACCGGATATATTCCCGAAAATATCCTTGTCTATATAGCAGTTGATGGCAAAATGCGCGGAAAAGGTTTCGGTAAAAAGTTGATGCAGAAGGCGATAGACGCTACCGCGGGAAATATTGCGCTTCATGTCGAGCACGATAATCCCGCCAAACAACTTTACGAAGATTTGGGGTTTACCAATAAATATCTCGAAATGAGGTTGGTAAAATAATCTAAAACCCAAGCTATCGATACTTTAACCATTTTACGGAAACATCTGCACAAAAATCCAGAAATCTCCGGAAAGGAATCTGGTACTGCGAAAATCGTGCTTGAATTTTTAAATAAATGCAAGCCCGACAAAATCATTTCCAATGTTGGCAGCCACGGAATAATCGCGATTTTCAACGGTAATAATTCAGGGAAAAATATTCTCTTTAGATCCGAACTCGATGCGCTTCCCATAACAGAAAGCAATGATTTTGATCACAAATCCGTCACACAAGGCGTTTCGCACAAATGCGGCCATGACGGTCACTCAACAATTTTATGCGGACTAGCCAAAATATTTTCTGAAAATCGACCAATATACGGTGATGCGATCTTGCTATTTCAGCCCGCTGAGGAAACAGGTGAAGGTGCTGCGGCTGTTGCAAGAGACAATTATTTTAAATCATTGAAAATCGATTTTGCATTTGCGCTGCACAATATTCCCGGTGCAAAACTGGGCGAGGTAATCGTAAAGGACGGCACTTTTAGTTGCGCGGTCAACAGCATAATTATAAAACTAACTGGCAAAACATCGCACGCTGCCGAACCACATAATGGAATAAATCCAGCGAACGCTATTTCAGAAATACTCAATGGGTTCTCAAAAATCAATCAATCAGAAATTTCAAAAAAAGATTTTTGCATCGTAACGCCCGTGCATATTATGATGGGCGAAAAAGCCTACGGTGTTTCCGCTGGACATGGCGAACTGCATTTTACATTGCGAAGCGACAAAAATGCAGCGACGAGAATCAAGATGCAGAATATGGAAAAATTAGCGACGGAAATTTCCGCTAAAAATAATCTCCAGATTGAAATAACTTGGACGGAGGAATTTCGTGCCAACGAAAATGATTCGGACGCTGTGGAATTTGTTAGGAAAGCCGCATCCAAAAATAATCTTGCTCTACTTGAAAAAGCAACGCCTTTTTCTTGGGGTGAGGATTTTGGATTGCTCACCCAAACGATTCCCGGTGCGATGTTCGGGCTCGGTGCCGGAGAGAATTGTCCCGCGCTCCACAATCCCGACTATGATTTTCCCGATGAACTCATTTCCATTGGGACCACAATGTTTTATGAAATATGGAGCCAAATAAATGCACAATAATTCACAAATAACGATCAGCCGAAGCGCCCTAAAAAATAATCTCGAATTCTTGAAGGGCATTTTTGGCGAAAAAACAAAGATTTCATCTGTGGTGAAGGGCAATGCCTACGGACACTCAATCTCACAGTTTGTTGTCATGGCGGCAGACGTTGGCATTGATCATTTTTCTGTTTTTGATGCCGAGGAGGCGCGTTTGGCAAAAGCGGTTCTTATAAAAAACGAGACCGTAATGATCATGGGATATCTTTCAAAAGATGACATTTGGTGGGCAATCGAAAATGATGTTGAATTCTACGTTTTTGATTTCAAAAGACTTCGGGATACAATTGAAGCAGCAAAAAAATGCAGCAAAAAAGCCGTGATCCACATTGAAGTGGAAACGGGAATGAACAGGACAGGCTTTTCCGAGGACGAAATTCCAAGATTGACACAAACATTGAAAACAAATTCCGACTTTATTGAATATAAAGGACTTTGCACACATTACGCCGGCGCCGAAAGCCACGTGAACGACATTCGCGTAAAGCGACAAATCGATAATTTCAAGCGCATTTCGAACGTTTTTGAAAATGAAGATCTAAAACCACAAATAAAACATACAGCATGTTCTGCGGCTTCAATCATGTTTCCGGAAACCAGAATGGATATGGTGAGGATCGGGATAATGCAGTACGGTTTTTGGCCGAGCAATGAGGTTGAGCAGCACTTTAAGAAAATAAATCCCTCGCAAAAAAATCCGCTCACGCGATTGATTACTTGGGAGAGCAACATTATGAGCCTCAAAAAAGTGCCGAGTGGAAGTAATATAGGTTATGGCACAAGCTTCTTGGCCGAAAAGGAACTCACTATCGCAGTTGTCCCTATTGGTTATGCCCACGGTTACAGTCGATCTTTGAGCAACGCCGGGCAAGTTTTGATTCAAGGAAAAAGGTGCGATGTTATCGGCACGGTCAATATGAACATGCTAACAGTAAATGTGACCAGTGTCGAAAATGCTGGCGCTGGCGATGCGGTCGTTTTAATCGGATCGCAAGGAGAAGATGCTATTTCCGTATCCTCTTTCAGCGACCTTAGCGACCAACTCAATTATGAACTCCTTACGCGGATCTCACGTTCGATTCCGCGCACAATCATAGAATAAATGGCAATTATAAATCTTGACAGACAGAAACTTAGGGAGAATTATAATTTTCTCGACAATATTTTCACATCGCGAAACATCGAGTGGGGAATCGTTACCAAATTGCTCTGTGGAAACATTATCTATCTTAAGGAAATCATCGCGCTCGGCACAAAAGAAATGCACGATTCGCGAGTGAGCAACCTGAAAAAAATAAAGCAACTCGACAGTTCTATACAAACGGTTTATATAAAACCGCCCGCCAAAAAAAGCATAAGTCGTATTGTAAAATATGCCGATGTGAGTTTCAACACAGAGGTTGTCACTATCAAAATGCTCAGCGAGGAAGCCCAGCGGCAAAACAAAATCCACAAAATCATCATAATGATCGAGATGGGCGATCTTCGCGAAGGCGTTATGGGCGAGAAGCTCATCGAGTTCTACGAAAAGATAACCCACCTGCCAAATATCGAGATTCGTGGTATTGGCACCAACCTCAATTGCCTTAGCGGTGTTATGCCAACACAGGACAAGCTTATTCAATTGAGCCTTTACAAACAATTGATCGAGGCCAAGTTCAATATTACTATTCCATGGGTTTCGGGCGGAACATCGGTGGCCGTCCCATTGATATTGAAAAATGCGCGACCTATGGCGGTCAATCATTTTCGCGTGGGCGAAGCCCTGTTTTTTGGCAAGGATCTGTTCACCAACCTTACCATCGAAGGAATGCACAACGATGTCTTCACGCTCGAGGCAGAAATTATCGAAATAACCGAAAAACCAAATGTTCCCATCGGCGAGCTTGGCGAGAATCTTGCCGGTAACACTTTTGACATCGATAATGCGGCGGATTTGAGCCGGACATCGCTGCGCGCTATTTTGGACATTGGACTTTTGGATGTGCAACCGCGGTATTTGATCGCCGAAGATGAAGCAATCAAAATTGTCGATGCAAGTTCCGATATGACAATTGTTGACATTACCCAAAGCGATAAAAAACACGTTATTGGCGATGTAGTACGTTTCAAATTGCAATACATGGCGGCGCTATATCTTTTGAATTCAGATTATATCGAGAAGATAATCAAGGCATAAACACATTTTTCGATAATGTTATGGGCGAGCGAACAGATTTTCGAATTGGAAACCGATGATTGAAGGGCACTATTCTATTTGTTGAATTTGGAGATGCCCGATTTTAACCACGTTAGATACTCTTCAACACCAACATAGCTTATGGATTGCTGAAGGGGTTTTCCATCCAAATCCTCAATTATATATAGCGGCTGGGTATTGGTGTTGTATTTTGAAATCATAAGGTCGGTCCATTTATCACCTATGCTTTCAAGCTTTTCGCCCGTCAACGTAGAATTGACTTGTTCGTTTTCGGGCAAATCCCGTTTGTCATCCACGTAAAGTGAAATCAAAACAAATTCATTCTTGAGAATATTCGCAACGCGAGGATCGGTCCACACATTCTGTTCCATCTTTCGGCAATTCACGCAAGCAAATCCAGTAAAGTCAATCAACATTGGTTTGTTTTCTGCTTTTGCATACGCAATTCCCTTTTCATAATCATTGAACACCAAAATGCCCTGAACCATTTTTCCTCCATCGGGTATGATTTTGGTATCGCCCGAAAACGTATTGTATCGACCAACACCAAGCGGGCTTTCGCTGTATTCCGGCGGCGGCGGAAATGCGCTGATCAATTTCAACGGCGCGCCCCAAAGTCCGGGAACTAGATAAACCGTAAATGAAAGCACGAGCAATCCGGTCATCAATCTGCCCACAGAAATAAATGTCAAGGGCGAATCATGCGGCAAGGTGATCTTCCCGAAAAGGTATATCGCCAAAGTTCCAAAAATCGCGATCCAAATTGCCAGGAAAACCTCGCGTTCGAGCAAGTGCAATTGCAGGACAAGATCGGCGTTGGACAAAAATTTGAATGCCAAAGCGAGTTCCAAAAATCCAAGAAAAACCTTTACAGTGTTGAGCCAACCACCAGATTTTGGTAAAGTATTGAGCCAGCCCGGAAACATCGCAAAAAGCATAAAGGGCAGTGCCAACGCCAACGAAAATCCGAACATTCCCAATATTGGACCCACGAATCCTTGCGATGCGGCCTCGAACAATAAAGTCCCAACAATTGGTCCGGTGCATGAAAACGAAACAATGGCGAGCGCCAAAGCCATGAACAATATTCCGATAATTCCGCCGCGGTCGGCTTGTTT
>JBBSUW010000057.1:0-17660 GCA_038234025.1 Flavobacteriales bacterium | reverse complement strand
TTTTGAAAACAAAACCTGGCATAATACCAACTTTCGCCTCGCCTGGAGTAATTACACCTGGACAGTTTGGCCCGATCAGCGTACAATCTCTATGCTTGATATATTCGTTTGCCTTGATCATATCGGCAACCGGAATTCCTTCTGTTATTGTGATGATGACTTTTATACCGGCATCGGCAGCTTCCATTATTGCATCGGCAGCAAAAGCCGGAGGCACAAAAATAATGGTCGTGTCAGCTCCAGCTTGGTCAACAGCATCTTGAACGGTATTGAAAACAGGTCGGTCCAAGTGCGTTGTACCACCTTTGCCAGGCGTAACGCCACCGACAACGTTGGTGCCATACTCGATCATTTGCCCAGCGTGGAATGTGCCTTCGCTACCTGTAAAACCCTGAACTATGACTTTGGAATCCTTATTGACTAAAACGCTCATATAAAAATGTTTTTTGATGAAATGTTGTGCAAAAATAAAGCTTTAAGGACAATTCTTATGTGAAATTTGGTATTAAAATCTAGGAAAAACGTTCTGAATATTTTTCAAATTCGGTCTAAACACACGCCACGAACCTTTCAATTTTAGATCCTTTGATTATTTAATTCAATTGGCTCATCTGAAAACCTCGATGCAGCAAACCATCCTTCAGTTCCCAAACAATCATAAAGTACGCCAGCAACATTTCCTCTCTCGGATTCTCGACCGTTTTGATATAATGTGCGTAGCTCACAGAAACAGTATCGCCTTCCGCAAGTATGTGCTTTATCCGAACATTGGAATGAACATAAGCCTTCCCAAGTTCCAACGTAAGCGCCATCACATCTTTGTGGTTCATCGTAATGAAACCTTTGCTGCTGTGCCATTCGACCTTTACATCGTCATGCAAATATTCCTGCATCACGGCTGTGTCGATGAGCGCGTCGGATTTGTAGAATTCCAGAACGATTTCTTTTGCGGCTTTCATTTGCTGTGCTTTTTAATTTTCGGTCAGTCGTTTGAGGTTGATCATTTGCTTGAGCCTTTCGCGGGATTCCATTACCGGTGTTCCCGAATATGTTTTGCCGCCGGGAATGGATTTTGTCACGCCAGTTTGGCCCAAAATAACCGCCTTCGCTCCTATCGTGATGCCGCTCGTGGTGCCAACTTGTCCCCAAATCGTGACGCCATCTTCAATCACGACACAGCCCGCGATTCCGGTTTGGCTAGCGATCAGGCAATCTTTTCCGATCACCGTATCATGACCAACCTGAACCTGATTGTCAAGTTTAGAACCTTTTCCAATCGTTGTATCGCCCGAAACGCCGCGATCGATCGTGCAAAGCGCTCCAATCGAAACATTGTCCTCGAGCACAACACGCCCGCCGGAAATTAGTTGATCATAACCTTCGGGCCGTTTTTTGAAATAGAAAGCATCCCCGCCAAGAACCGTTCCGGCGTTTATGATTACATTGTCCCCGATAATCGTATGGTCATATATTGCAACATTACTGTGAATGACGCAATTATTGCCAATTACAACATTATTTCCCACAAATACAAAGGGCTGGATAACAGTTTCACTTCCAATTTTTGCGGAAGCAGAAATACCGTTGTCCGAAGCTTGAAATGGTCGAAAATGATTTGTCAATTTATTGAAATCCCTAAATGGATCATCGGAAATCAAAAGCGCTTTTCCTTTAGGGCAATCTACAGTTTTATTGATTAAAATAATCGTGGCGGCCGAACTCAGTGCTTTTTCGTAATATTTTGGATGGTCCACAAATACGATATCGCCCGGTTCCACAACATGGATCTCGTTCATTCCGCTCGCGGGAAAATCGTCCGCGCCCACATAATCGCACGATATTATTTCGGCAATGTACTTGAGATTGTGAACCTTTGGGAATTTCATTTAAAAATTTTGAAATTTTCTATACCTTAATCTCGATAGCGAGAATTCATAACTCATAACTCTTAACTACTCTTTAACTCTTTCCATATAGTTTCCGGTCGCGGTATCGATTTTTATTTTGTCGCCTTCATTGATAAAAAGTGGGACATTCACGGCAGCACCGGTTTCAACGGTTGCGTTTTTTGTGGCATTTGTGGCCGTGTTTCCCTTAACGCCAGGTTCGGCATAAGTAACTTCAAGAACAACTGAAGCCGGCATATCAACAGAGAGCGGAAGGTCGGTTTCGGTGTTGATGCTTATCATTACATTTTCGCCTTCTTTGAGAAGATCAGGCGCATCGAGCACGTTCTTGTTCAATGATATCTGCTCGAAGGTTTCGGTGTTCATAAAATGAAAATCATCACCTTCGGCATACAAATATTGGAACTTGTGGTTTTCCACACGAACCTCCTCGATTTTGTGCCCGGCCGAAAACGTGTTGTCCAAAACCTTTCCGTTGGTAAGGCTTCTCAATTTTGTTCTTACAAATGCTGGCCCTTTTCCAGGCTTCACATGAAGGAACTCGATGATTTTATAAATGTCGTTGTTGTACTTTATGCAGAGTCCGTTTTTGATGTCCGATGTTGAAGCCATTATGATTGTTGGGTTATTTGGATGAATATTTTTCGGCTGCTGCCAAATGGTTTTTTCTATGATGAATAATTTCCGGTGTAGCCTTTCATGACGCCACGAGACGAATTTCTGATGAAAAGAATAATCTCATCGCGCTCTTTTGTTGCCTCCATTTCCGCTTCTATGATTCCCAATGCTTGTGTCGTATTGAAATTCTTCTGGTAGAGAATTCTATAGATTTCCTGGATTTCACGAATTTTTTCGGTGGTAAATCCGCGACGTCGAAGCCCAACGGAATTTATTCCAACGTATGAAAGCGGTTCTTTCGCGGCCTTTGTGAATGGTGGAACATCTTTTCGCACCAGCGAACCGCCCGAGATCATCGCGTGATCGCCGATATGAATGAATTGATGCACCGCTGCAAGGCCGCCTATGATCGCATATTCTCCAACGGTAACGTGGCCAGCAAGCGCAACGCCGTTCACGATGATCGCGTTGTTTCCGATGTGGCAATCGTGCGCGATGTGCGCCGTTGCCATAACCAGACAATCGTTGCCAAGCGTTGTTTGCCCCGAAGCGATCGTGCCCCGGTTTATCGTCACGCATTCCCTGATCGTGCAGTTGTTGCCAATAATGGCGAACGAATCTTCTCCACCAAACTTCAAGTCTTGTGGAACTGCCGCGATGACAGCACCTGGAAATATGTTGCAGTTTTTGCCGATTCGAGCGCCTTCCATAATGGTAACGTTCGATCCGATCCAAGTTCCATCTTCGATAATCACATTGTTGTGAATCGTCGTGAACGGCTCGATGACAACATTTTTGGCTATTTTCGCGCCGGGATGGACATAAGCTAAAGGTTGGTTCATATCAGGACTTTTTTGCTATCTGTGCCATTAGCTCCGCTTCGGCCACAAGTTTTCCGTTGGCGTAAGCATTTGCTTGCATGTGGCAAATGCCCCGTCGGATTGGAGAAATGAGATCGCACTTGAAAACCAGCGTGTCGCCCGGTAGGACTTTGTGCTTGAATTTTACATTGTCGATTTTCATAAAATAGGTCAAGTAGTTTTCTGGATCCGGAACGGTGCTCAATATAAGGATTCCGCCAGTTTGCGCCATCGCTTCAACAATCAGAACACCCGGCATAACGGGAGCGTCCGGAAAATGCCCTACGAAAAATGGCTCGTTCATTGTCACGTTCTTCAGTCCAACAACATGTTTTTCAGAAAGTTCAAAGATTTTATCGACCAATAGAAACGGCGGTCTGTGCGGCAAGATTGCCATGATTTTGTGAATGTCCATCAACGGCTCTTGGTTGAGGTCGTATGTTGGGATCTGGTTGCGCTGCTCTATCTTGATGATTTTGGCCATTTTTTTTGCAAATTGTGTGTTTACGGCGTGGCCAGGTTTATTGGCAATGACCTTTCCTTGGATTTTTGTGCCGATCAAGGCAAGGTCGCCGATCACATCCAGAAGCTTGTGTCGTGCGGCCTCGTTTGGATAATGCAACGTAAGATTGTCCAAAATCCCGTTTGGCTTGACCGAGATTTTTTCCTTTCCAAAGGCAATTTCAAGGTTCTTTTTCGTCTTTGGCGAAATTTCCTTGTCCACGTAAACAATCGCGTTATTGAGGTCGCCGCCTTTGATGAGTCCGTCCTCGAGCATCGATTCGAGCTCATGAAGGAACGAGAACGTTCTCGCATCGGCTATTTCTTTTTTGAAATCCTTGATGTCCTTTAATGTGGCGTTTTGTGTTCCCAGAACTTTTGTGCCAAAATCGACCATCGTCGTGATTTGGTATGTATCGCTTGGCATCAGCAAAATCTCGCTGCCGCTGGCTTCATCAATAAATGATATCACTTCTTTTACAACATAAACTTTGCGCTCGGCATCTTGTTCTGCAACTTCCGCTCTTTCTATCGCCTCAACGAAATATTTGGACGAGCCATCCATTATCGGTGGCTCCGAAGCGTTCATTTCGATGATCGCGTTGTCAACATCACAGCCAACCAGAGCGGCAAGAACATGCTCCGAGGTTTGGATTTTGACGCCAAGTTTCTCAAGGCTGGTTCCGCGTTGAGTATTTACCACATAGGTTGCATCGGCCTCGATGATCGGACTTCCCTCAAGATCGGTCCTTACAAAAATAAAACCGGTGTTTATGGCCGCCGGTCTGAAAGTCAAGGTTACCTCTTTTCCCGTATGAAGGCCAACGCCTTTTAGGGAAACCGTATTCTTTATGGTTTTTTGTTTAACCATTTGTTTAGCCATTTTGTTTAACTGATTTTTTATTTTCTTCCATCTCGCCAACAATTTTTGGCAGATTCCTGAAATGAACATATGATTTGTTAAAATCGGCATAATTGTAGGCTGGGCTTCCCTGAACGACTTCATCATCCTTCAAGCTTTTGCTTATGCCGGACTGCGCCTGAATTCTTACATTGTTGCCGATGGTAAGGTGTCCCGAAATTCCAACTTGTCCGCCAATCATGCAGTTCTTGCCGATTTTTGTCGAGCCAGCAATGCCGGTCTGAGCCGCGATGACGGTGTTCTCGCCAATCTCGACATTGTGCGCGATCTGGATCTGGTTGTCAAGCTTCACGCCTTTTCGGATCATTGTCGAACCCATTGTGGCGCAATCTATGGTTGTGCCCGCTCCTATTTCGACATTGTCCTCGATAACCACGTTTCCGATCTGTGGAATCTTGTTGAAAGTGCCATCTTCATTTGGTGCGAAACCAAAACCATCGGCGCCAATTACACAACCTGAGTGAATTGTGCAGGATTTTCCGATAACAACATCAGAATAAATTCTGACACCTGCAAAGAGCGTCGTACCGTCACCAACGATAACATTGTCACCAATATAAGCGCCTGGAAAAACCTTGACATCATCGCCAAAGGTGACATTGCTGCCGACATAACTGAAGCTCCCGAGATAGAACCCAGTACCGTAAACGGTCATTTCAGGCAGCACGACTTGTTTATCAATGCCTGTCTTTTTGTTTTTCGCCTGATCGTAATAACTCAAGAGCGTGCTGAAAGCCTTGTACGCATCTTCCACTTTGATCATCGTGGAAAAAATTTCGCCATCGGGAACAAATGCAGCGTTTACGATGGTTATCGTCGCTTTTGTGGAATAGATAAATGGCGCGTATTTGGGATTTGATAAGAATGTGAGCGAACCTTCGGTGCCTTCCTCGATCTTTGAAAGCTTAAATACTTCTGCGTTTGGATTTCCCACAACCTCGCCCTCAAGTATTCCCGCTATTTGTTCCGCTGTAAATTTCATTCTGACAAAAATATGAAAAAATAGATTTTATAGTGATTTTTAGGCGAGTACTTTTGGAAAACATAGGTAATACTTTGTGACAGGCTTGGAAAGTGCTTTGATGTTAAGCTGGTCCGACGCATCTGCAACATCCATCAAAGTACCGTCCTTCATACAAATGTTTATTGGAGAATCTTCTTTGCTGTATGCTTGGTTTCTTATTTTTCCCTTGTAGACAAAATATGAGGCGTCGTGCAAAGTGATGTTTTTTAGCGTCGCGAATGCCTCGATTAATTCCTGCAATTGAACCGTCGAGAATTTTTCTGACGATATTTTAATCTTTGGCAGGTCACGGTTCAAAATCTCAGAACTCAGCGTGGCCAAAATAAAATCATCGCAATGCTGCCAACTTTTTAGCGCGCAAACAATATCGTAATCATCAAGTTGCGCGAACATCTCCAAAGCGAAACCATCGAAATCGTCGATTGAAACATTTCTACCAAGAAAAAACATCAGTGCAGTGCTCGCGTCGATTTGCTTTCCCGTCAGCACAAGTTCGCGCGCACGTTTGAGGACTTTGGATAGTACAAGCTCCGCAGCTAGACTTGTTTTGTGAAGATACGCCTGCCAATACATTAACCGCCGCGCCATCAGGAATTTTTCGATGCTGTAGATTGCCTTTTCCTCCATCACTAGGTTTTCGTTCTCTACATTGATCATTTGTATCAACCTGTCCGAATTTATGTTTCCCTCCGCAACGCCGGAATAAAAACTGTCGCGTCGCAAATAGTCCATTCGGTCCATGTCCAATTGGCTGGAGACAAGCTGGAGCATGAAATTTCGGTCATATTCGCCTTTAAAAATCTTGATCGCCAGAGAAAGTTTTCCGTTAAGCTCCGAGTTGAGCTTTTCCATAAAGATCACCGATATCGTTTCGTGGCTCACATCCTTGACGATACTGCGTTCCATGGCGTGGGAAAATGGACCGTGACCAATATCATGCAGAAGAATGGCGATGTATAGCGCAAGTTCCTCATCGCGCGAAATCTCAACGCTCTTGAAACGAAGCACCTCGACCGCTTTCTGCATCAAGTGCATCGCACCGAGCGCGTGGTGAAAACGCGTGTGGTGCGCGCCTGGATAAACCAAGTACGAAAGACCCATTTGCGTGATCCGTCTCAATCGTTGAAAATATGGATGCTCTACCAGATCGAAAATAAGTTCGTGGGGAATGGTTAGAAAACCATAGATCGGATCGTTGAAAATTTTGTGCTTGTTGCTCTTTGCCAAAGCTGAATTTTTGCCAAATATACAAGCTTCCCGCGTTTATATATTAATGAGTAATTTTACAACGGCGAAGTACAATTGTATAACAAACGCAATTTCGATTGCTTCATATTTACAGCAATTTCGTGCTGTTGGTTCTATTAGCGCATTATTTTAAAAATCAGACTACAACCCTTTGAACAAATACGTTAAAAAAAGCCTCAAAGTTACCGCGTGGATTGTGGGATCGATTGTTGGGCTTTTCCTTTTGATCGTTATCGCTGTTCAGATTCCGTTCGTTCAAAATATATTAAAGAACAAGGCGGTAACCTATCTTGAAGGAAAGCTAAAAACGCCGGTAAAGATTGGCCACATAGAAATTGGGCTGCCAAAAAAAGTGATCCTTGAGGATTTTTATTTTGAGGACCAACAAAAAGATACACTGCTCGCCGGTTCCAAAATCGCAGTTGACATCAGTCTTTTCAAGCTATTTAGCAATGAGGTCGAGATCAATTCGGTAGATTTGATCGGCATTACCGCAAATGTGACCCGCGACAAGGATTCGGTTTTCAATTTCGATTATATCATCAAGGCTTTTTCGACCAATCCCAAACCAAAGGACACGACTTCACAGCCGATGAAAATCTCATTGGAGAAAATAAACCTGGAGAAGATAAGGGTAAAGTTCGTCGATGCTGTTTCGAGAAATGACCTCAAGGTTTACATCAATAAGTTTGAAACAAATATCGACAAGTTCGATCTCGACAATCTTGATTTCGCTGTGCCGAAAATAAAGCTTGATGGTCTTGATCTAAAATTGAAACAAGGCAAACTTGTGCAAGAAATCGCGGTGAAAACCGGAAAAGTGGCTGATTCGTTGGCACAATCCCCAAATCTTAAGTTGAAGCTTGGCACGATCGATCTGGCCAATATCAAAATATCTTATGGCAGTGGCGGAAACAATCTTGACACAGGGCTTTCGCTCGAAAAACTTTTGCTCCGCATCAATGCGCTCGATCTCAGAGAACAGGTTGCCGATATCGAAAGTCTTGATATAAAAAACCTAAAAGGCGGATTCAAGATTACCGAATTTGAAAAGAAGCTCGCCAAGGATGTTGACAAGGCCGCCGTTGCGCCTCAATCTGCACCAGGAAAACCATGGATCGTAAAGTTGAACCAAGCCGATCTCAAAGGAATAGATTTCAAGTTCAATGATGAAAATGCGGTGGCAGACAAAAATGGAATTGACTACAAGCATTTGGACATCAAAAACCTGAACCTTGTCGGCGAAAAATTTGTTTACAGGCCCGATCAGATCAGTGGGAACATCTATGCTTTCACGGTTCAGGAACAAAGTGGGCTCGATATCCAATCATTGAAGACCAAATTTTACTATGGTGATAAAAAGGCTTACCTGAAAGAACTTTATTTAAAAACGCCACAAACATTATTAAAGGACAAAATTGAAATCGGTTATCAATCTATGGACGCGCTGACCAACGATATCGCGAACATTCAGGTGAATGCAGACCTCAACGGAAGCCGCATCGGTTTCAAGGACATTCTGATTTTCGTGCCAACGCTTTCAGGCACAGATCCTTTCAAGAGCAATCCAAACGCGATAGTGGACATCGACAGTCGTATCACGGGAAAGGTTTCAGACCTGCAGATTCCAAAACTTCGCCTAAGCGGGATCGGAAACACGATAATTTCCGCAAATGGTTCGATCACAGGACTTCCCGATGCCAAGAATGCCTATTTTGATTTGCGCATCACCGAACTTCGCTCCACTTCTACCGACATCATGAATTTTGTGCCGCCAGGAACTTTGCCGTCAAGCATCCAGCTTCCGAGCCAGCTAGGCGTTACAGGATTTTTTACTGGCTACATCAATAATTTCAGGACCGATCTGGACATTGCCACAAGTTTTGGTGGCGCTAAGGTGAAAGCTACTTTTGACCAAACCCGAAAAAATGCCGAAAAATATACCGCAGATGCGCAGCTGAGCAATTTTGATATCGGAAAACTAATCAAGAACGATTCGCTTGGAAAAGTAACGATGC
Organism: Flavobacteriales bacterium; assembly: GCA_038234025.1. Taxonomy (GTDB): domain Bacteria; phylum Bacteroidota; class Bacteroidia; order Flavobacteriales; family Flavobacteriaceae; genus Flavobacterium. Next base: position 8,562 of record JBBSUW010000057.1, on the reverse strand, counting down.
GCGCAAAAGTGAAAGGTGTTGGACTTAATCCAAAAACGGCCAATGCCACGATTGAAGGCAAGGTTTCAAGTTTGCGTTATAACAGTTATACATACAAAGACTTGGATTTGTATGGAAAAATCAAAGGCGGACTTTATGATGTAAAGGCGTCCATCGATCAACCAGACTTGGCTTTCGTACTGGAATCCAATGGAAGTTTCCGCGGCAAATATCCTCAGCTAAAACTGAATCTGAACCTCGATATCGCCGATCTAGATAAATTGAACCTTCACGCCGGTCCAATGAAAATACGCGGAATAATCGATGCCGATATTGCCACGGCAGATCCGGATTACCTCAATGGTAAAATCTTCATAAATGAGCTGATGATCGGCAACAAAAATGGCGAATATGCGATCGATACCGTGAGCGTGATCGCAAAAAGCACCGCCGATTCAACTTCGATAGTTTTGCGATCGCCGCTGATCGATGCCAATGCAAACGGAAGTTTCAAGCTTACGCAAATAACTGGAGCAGTCACAAATTCCATCGCGAAATATTATGGCGAACAAAGCAGGACAAGCAAAAAAGTTCCTGCACAACAGATTGCTTTCGACGTGAACGTGAAGAACAGTCCGCTCATTTTAAAGCTGGTTCCAGAAATAAAAGCGCTTGAACCGATCACGGCTAGCGGAAGATACAATTCGGTGAACGATTCGATCGTCTTTAAAGCAATAGTCCCAAAACTAGTTTATGGATCAATTGATTTGACAAATGCCGCAGTCGATATCAATACTGAAAAAAATCAGCTCAACTATAATGTCGTGGTCGATAATATCGAAAACGGAAGCATAAAATTGCCATATACTCAAGTTGCCGGAAAGGTAGAGAACAATGTTGTTGACTATACTTTATTATTGAAAGACGCAGAGGGCAAAGAGCGTTATTATGTTTCGGGAAAACTTGAATCGACAAAAGCGGGAACAGAAATCTCATTGGATCCCGACAAACTAAAATTGAATTACCAATCGTGGAATGTTGACGGCAACAATGTCATAAAAATTGGCGACAGCGGCATTTATGCAAAGGCTTTCGAGCTTTCAAAAGCCGGAAATTCACTGAAGATACAATCGCAATCGGCGGCGCCAAATGCACCGCTGGAAGTAAAATTGACAAATTTTGAGATCGAGACACTTTCTGGAATCGTGCAGAAAGATTCATTGCTTGTAGGCGGATCGATAAACGGAAGCGCACTTATCAAAAACCTGAGCACCTCGCCGACGTTCATCGCCGATCTTGATATTCAGAATTTCTCGTTCAAGACCGACACCGTGGGCAACATCAAGATAAAGGTGGACAACAATATCGCAAATGTTTATGACGCAAAAGTTGCCATAACCGGAAAAGGCAACCAAGTAAATCTGGATGGCGTTTACAAGGCCAACGGCGGAACATTTGACATGGTTCTGGACATGCAACATCTGGAGATCAAGAGCATTCAAGGTTTTACGATGGGCAACATCAAGAACAGTTCGGGATTTTTGTCGGGCAAGTTCAAGATCACGGGAACGGCCGACGGTCCAAATGTGCTTGGGGATCTAAAATTCAATGATGGCGCTTTTACCGTGACGCCATTGAATTCGGCGTTCAAATTGCTCAACGACAAAATCAGTTTGAACAGCAAGGGAATTCTATTCGAAAAATTCTCGCTCACCGATGAAAACGACAATGTGTTGAGCGTTAAAGGAAACATCGACACGCAAAACTATCGCGATTATGCTTTCAATCTCAATATAGATGCGGACAATTTTAGGGCAATCAACTCTACCGAAAAGGACAACGACCTTTACTATGGAACGCTTTTTATGGACACAAAACTCCGGGTTCGCGGCAATCTTGACCAACCGATCATTGACGGTACGATCAAGATAAACGAGGATACCGATCTTACGGTCGTTCTTCCGCAATCCGATCCCTCTATTGCCGATAGGGAGGGCATTGTGGAATTTGTGGATTTTGACAAACCCGGTTTGAAGAAAGTTGAGGTTGACAATGAAGCAATTTCGCAATCCCAATTCAAGGGAATGGACGTGAACGTGAACATTGAGGTCGTCAAAGAAGCAACGTTGAGCTTGATCATCGACAAAGGAAATGGTGATTATCTGAAATTGAAGGGTGAAGCGAGATTGACGGGCGGCATCGATCCATCGGGCAAAACTTCTTTAACGGGACGATATGAATTTACCGAAGGTGCTTACGAAATGACCTTCAATTTGCTGAAGCGAAAATTCGAGATCAAGCCGGGAAGCTTCATTCTTTGGACGGGCGAACCAACTACGGCAAACGTGAGCATAACGGCGGTCTATAAAACAGAGGCCGCTCCCATCGACCTTCTCGATTCTCAGTTGGCGGGCGTTTCGGACCGCGAGCGCAACACCTACAAGCAACAAATTCCGTTCGAGACCAATTTGATCATGAAGGGCGAACTGCTCAAGCCCGAGATTACATTTGATATTGTGCTGCCCGAAGGCAACAACTCCGTCTCGACACAGATCATCAACAATACCAGAGCCAAGCTCGCCCAACTACGGCAGCAACCCTCAGAACTGAACAAACAAGTGTTCGCGCTGCTTCTCTTGAACAGGTTTATTGGTGAGAACCCTTTCTCGAGCGAGGCAGGTTCAGGCTCGGCCGAAAACCTTGCACGACAGAGCGCGAGCAAGATACTTTCGCAGCAGCTGAACAATCTGGCATCTGATCTCATAACCGGTGTCGAGCTGAATTTTGACCTTGATTCGCAGGAAGATTATACTTCTGGCACAAAAAGGAACAGAACAGACCTTAACGTTGGGGTTTCAAAAACGCTTCTGGATGATAGATTGAAGGTAACCGTTGGCAGCACGTTTGGACTGGAAGGCTCGCAACAGGCCGGACAAGAAACCAATACGATCGCCGGCGACGTCAGTGTGGATTACCAACTTTCAAAGGACGGAAAATACCGCATAAGAGCTTATCGCAAAAACCGCTATCAGGTCGCACTGCAAGGTCAGGTGATCGAAACCGGAATCGCGTTCATAATCACGTTGGACTACAACAAATTCAAGGAACTTTTTGAAAAATCGAAAGTTGAGGATGAACCCAAGCCGAAGAAAAAGGATACGAACAAAAACACAAAAAAGAAGAAATAGACGATGCGCAATCCGGAACTGATTCTCATAAGTGCAATTATTTTGATCATCGCTTCCTGCAGCAACACCAAGTATCTGAAGGAAGGAGAGCTTTTGTACACTGGCGGAACGGTGAAAATTGAGGATTCGATCATCAAGAAAAAACAACGAAAGCAGCTTGTGAGCAATATGGAAGATCTTTTGCGGCCGCGGCCGAACAAAAAAATCCTTGGTCTTCGCATCAAACTTTATTTGTACAACATTGCCGGTGAACCGAAAAAAGAAAAAGGACTCAGACATTGGCTGCGGACAAAAGTTGGTGAACCTCCAGTAACATTTGGCAAGGTCGATCTGGCCTTCAATGCTGATATTCTGCGCAATTATGCCGAGAACAACGGCTATTTTCAGGCATTGGCAACGGCAGATTCGACGCGCAGGGGAAAAAAAGCCTCTGCAGATTATATCGTTGCGCCGGGACATCAATGGAAATTGCGCAATGTTATATTTCCCACCGACACATCTGCAAACTCATCGCAAGTGGAAAAGGCTATCTCTGAAACGCGTGGTGAAAAGCTTGACAAAAGTATTCTACAAGCGGGAAATCCCTACAATCTCAATGCGATAAAAGCAGAACGAGAACGTATAGACGCGCGATTGAAGGAGAACGGCTATTATTTTTTCGGTCCTGATTTTCTTCTGATGCAAGTGGACACGACAGCTGGAAAATACCAAGCCGATATTGTTGTGAAGCTCAAAGCAGACACGCCCGACAAAGCCAAGGAAGTGTACAAAATCAATGATATCATAATCTATCCAAATTATAGTATCGCCGGGCGCAACGACTATAAAACCAAGGACACGCTGATGCTCTACAAGGATTTTCAGATAATAGACACTGCCAAAACCTTCAATCCAAGGATCTTTGATAGAACGATGAGCTTTGGTAAAGGCGATATTTATAACAGAACCGATCATAATCTTGCGCTCAATCGATTGATAACGCTCGGCCCTTTCAAATTTGTGAAAAATGAATTTGAAGTAAATGACAATTTTGAGAACACGCTCGATGCATTTTATTATTTGACACCACTTCCAAAAAAATCGTTTCGCGTGGAGATTTTGGGGAAGACGAATTCAGCAAATTACACTGGTACTGAAGTCAATCTAAATTGGAGCAATCGAAATACTTTCAAGGGCGCGGAGCTTTTGACCATATCTGCTTTTGGCGGATTGGAAGTTCAGGTTTCGGGACAGAACAAAGGATTCAATGTTTATAGGATCGGATCAGAAATGAACCTTATTTGGCCGCGAATTCTATCGCCGATCAAGGTGACTTCTGCCGGAGGTTATGTTCCACGTACAAAGCTGACGGTAGGTTATGAATTTCAAAAACGTATCAAGCTTTATTCGCTCAATTCATTCAAAACTTCTTTTGGTTACCTTTTCAAGGAAAATGCGAGAAAAGAGCACGAGCTTAATCTTACCGAAGTCACTTTCGTTAGTCCGGCAAACGTGAGCGAGCTCTACAAACAACAGATAAAGGAAACGCCTTCATTGGCGCGGGTCATCGACAAGCAACTGATTTTTGGCCCCAATTATGCCTACACTTACACCAATACGATGCTCACGGGCAAAAAGCACACAATATATTTTAAAGGCCAGCTAGAAGCCGCCGGGACCGTTGCCGGACTTTTGACCGGAGCAAATATCTCAAAAGGCGACACGATCAAAATTTTCAATGTACCGTTCAGTCAATTCGGTAAGTTGGAAGCGGAATTCAGGCATTATCTTCAATTGACGGATGCGACAAAAATTGCAAGCCGAATAATCGTTGGTCTCGGCTACCCTTACGGAAATTCGCGTTCGCTGCCATTCATCAAGCAATTTTTTGTGGGCGGGACCAATAGTGTTCGTGCTTTTCGGGCAAGATCGATCGGGCCTGGCACTTTTAGGCAGGACGTTGACGCCAATACTTTTTTGCCAGATCAATCAGGAGACATAAAACTGGAGATGAACACCGAATATCGCGCAAAGCTCTTTAGTGTGGTCGAGGGCGCGGTTTTTGTTGATGCGGGTAACATTTGGTTGATCAATAAAGATCCTGAAAAACCAGGCGCAAAATTCTCCAACAAATTCTTAAGCGAGCTCGCCCTTGGCACGGGCGCTGGAATCAGGCTTGACCTTTCATTTCTGATCCTTCGTCTCGATCTTGCTTTTCCATTGCGCAAACCGTATTTGCCTGAAGGCGACCGTTGGGTTTTGGATAAAATCAAGTTCGGAGACGGTTCCTGGCGAAAGGAAAATTTGGTTTTTAATCTTGCGATCGGTTATCCGTTCTAATTGCTGAATCCGCATTTTTTGGTGGTGCTTACCGCTACGCTCGATTTTTTGTTTTTAAAATATCCAATAAAGATTTTATATATTTTCAGGATCTCATTTTCTTAATCTTTCAATTTTTAAGGCTTTTTCGCTTTTTCAATTCTTTCAACTCTTTCAATTTTTCAATCTTTCGTACATTTGGATAAAAGCCATATATTCAATATTGGCGATTTGTTTCCTAAAAAAATAAAGATGAACGAAAAACATTCAGACGACGTTATCGGTCGCGCACGCGTAAAAGATTCGCCCGAGCTAGAAGCTTATTACAAAGATCTTGAAAAACTTGGTGCTGGCGCGCTTTGGACCGTTGCCAATGATATCGAACCATGGGAACCGCGATCATCATCCGTTCCCATGCTGTGGAAATACATCGACCTTCGGGAGCTTGTGCTCAAATCCTCGGAACTCGTAACGCCAGAACAGGCAGGTCGACGGGTGGTTTATCTCGTTAACGAAAAACGCAAGGATGTTTCGGCGGCGGTTGGCTGGCTCTACACCGGAATTCAGGTCACGCGACCTGGCGAAAGTACTTCGGCGCACAAGCACAAAGCTTCGGCGTTGCGATTCATTATGGAAGGTGAAGGTGGTTACACTGTTGTTGATGGCAATAAAATTACCTTTGAGGTCAACGATTTTATCATAACACCAAGCTCAACATGGCACGAGCACGGCGTCAACGCTGATGGCAAAACCTGCATTTGGCAAGATGGACTTGACATTCCGTTGGTTAATGCGCTAGAAGCAAACGATTATGCGGTTTTGGACGGCAAACAGAATTTGGTGAACACGGAAAACTACTCGCCGCTCACCCACTCCGCATCTGGTCTTCTTGTCGCCGATTCGGAATGGGACAAACCCTATTCGCCGCTGTTCAAATATTCATGGAAGAATGTTTATCCGGCGCTTCGCGATGCTGCAAAAGTTTCAAAAGGTTCAGAATACGATGGCACACTCATGCACTATTCAAATCCACGAACCGGCGGTCACGTTATGCAAACAATGGGCGCTTCTATTCAGCTTTTGCCCGCAGGTTTCAAGGGGAAAGCGCACAAGCACACGGGTTCTTTTGTTTACCAATGCGCAAAGGGAAAAGGGTCGACCATAATAGATGGCCAACGTTTTGACTGGCAAGAACGAGATATTTTCTGCGTTCCATCATGGGCTTGGCATGAACACATAAATCTTTCGGAAAGCGAGGATGCCTGCTTATTCTCGTTCAATGATTTGCCGGTAATGGAGAAACTAGGATTCTTTCAGGAAAAAAATCTCGAGGAAAACAGCGGGCATCAGAAGGTGTGAAATTGTGAAGGTTGCACAGAACGATTTGCAATCGCTATATTGCGCAATCAAACCATAAGGGCAATTGCCACAATGCAATGAAGCTTAAAAATGACGGAAAATATCGAGCACGAAAATCATTTTTTTCCTACTTGCTCTGCGTCGCGTTCATTTGCCTCGGCTTCTACCTTTCTCTAAGCGAGTCGGCAATTCCGAGATTTGTGGGCTATGGCAACATTGTTTTTTTTACGGGCGTTATGATTTATGGTATTTTTAAACCAAAAAAAAAATTGAGATGAAACTTGTTAATTTTCTGCACGAAGGCAAAACCAAGGTAGGGATTCTGCGCAACGACACCATTGTGAAGCTTGAGGAATATGGCCACAAACACAATCATGCTTTTCCAAAAACGATGCTTGAAATAATCGATTCGGGAAACGAAACGGTGGATAAAATCAATGAATTTTGGGGCAACCTGAACGAAAATATTCTAGCAAGTGTTTCGATTCCATTGTCGGAAGCAAAGCTGCTCGCTCCCATTCCGCGACCTCGAAAGAACATTATCGGAATTGGGCTCAACTACACCGAACATATTGCGGAGAGCGCACGAACGCTCGACACCTCAAACGAACTGCCGCAGAAACCAATTATATTTTCAAAACCTACAACGGCAGTTACCGCGACTGACACCAATGTGGAACTCAACAGAAAATTGACCAATCAGCTTGACTATGAATGTGAACTTGCGGTCATCATTGGGAAAAAAGGCAAGAATGTTTCGAGGGAAAATGCAATGGACCATGTTTTCGGTTATACGATCATCAACGACATAAGCGCGCGAGATTGCCGACGCGCCGGACAATGGATTGTTTCAAAAGGCCAAGATACCTTTGCGCCGATGGGACCTTGTATCGTTACAAAAGACGAGATCAAAAATCCGCATGATCTAAACCTTTCGCTTACGGTAAATGGCATTGAAAAACAGAATTCCAATACAAAATTGATGCTGTTCAATATTCCGGCGCTCATCGAAGATCTGAGCTCTGTTTTCACGCTCGAGCCCGGCGACATAATCGCCACGGGTACTCCGGCAGGCGTTGGCGCTGGCAGAAACCCGCAGGAATGGCTAGAGAATGGAGACAAGATAGAAGCTACAGTTGAAGGTATCGGCGTCCTTAAAAACACCGTGGTCGAAGTTTGACGATGTAAATCTTAATAATTCTTTCCACTTGAATTTGATTGCAAAACTACATAGATGAAAACCTACAAAATCGGTCAAATTGTCCCTTCGTCCAACACCACGATGGAAACTGAGATTCCGGCCATTTTTCGTGCGCGAGAAACCATTTTTCCCGAGAGGTTCACCTTCCACTCAAGCCGGATGAGGATGAAAAAAGTCACAAAGGAAGAACTCGAGGCCATGGACGCCAACAGTTTGGAATGCGCGCTGCAGCTCAGTGATGCGCAGGTTGATGTCATGGGCTACGCTTGTCTTGTCGCGATCATGAGCATGGGAAAAGGCTACCACTGTGTTTCAGAAAATAACCTTCACAAACAGACCGTCCTCAACAATTTTCCGACGCCGATCGTTACAAGCGCAGGTGCTTTGATCGATGGATTGAATGTTTTGAAAGCCAAGAAAATCTCGATCATCACCCCATATATGAGACCTTTGACCGATATGGTTGTGGAATATATTGTGGATCGCGGTTATGATGTCGTGGATTCAATTGCGCTCGAAATTCCAGACAATCTTGAG
>JBBSUW010000056.1:0-17716 GCA_038234025.1 Flavobacteriales bacterium | reverse complement strand
TCTTGAGTTTACCAATATAGATGTAGCTGCCCAAAATATGCACCAGGCAGAAAATGGCGCTTACACCGGCGAAATCTCAGCTGGTATGCTCAAGAGCATTGGTGTCAACACAGTGATTCTGGGACATTCAGAACGTCGTGCGATTTTTAACGAGACCGATGCAATTATTGCCTACAAAGTTGATACCGCGCTCAAAAATTATATGCGCGTTATTTTTTGCCTTGGCGAGGAATTGAAGGACCGTCAAGCGGAAAATCATTTCAACATTGTTGAGAACCAGCTTCGCGACGGACTTTTTCATTTGGACAAATTTTCGTGGGCAAATATTGTTGTCGCGTACGAACCCGTTTGGGCAATCGGAACGGGTGAAACCGCTTCTGCAGAACAAGCGCAGGAAATGCACAGCTTCATCAGGGAAACCATTCGAAAGGCTTTTGGCAGCGAAGTCGCAGAAGAACTTGTCATTTTATATGGTGGTAGCGTGAAGCCCGAAAATGCGAAGGAGATTTTCTCAAAACCCGATGTTGACGGCGGACTTATTGGTGGCGCTGCTTTAAAAGCTGATGATTTTGCGGCAATCGTAAGTGCAGCTAATTAAACATGGATAATTTCCATTATGGAAAACAATTATATAGCATATCATTTTTTGGTCGAGCCAAAAATTCCTGGCAATGAAATATTGATCGCCGAACTTGCTGAGCTTCCCTTTGAAAGTTTTGTCGAAAATGAAGATGGTGTTACCGCATACGTTCAAAAGAGTCTTTGCCCCGAAAATATCCTTGATGACGTAAACATATTAAAATCCTCCGAATTCAAGATTGAATTTTCGACCGAGGAAATCAACCAGATAAACTGGAACGAGGAATGGGAAAACAACTTCCCTCCTATTGATATTGACGGCATCTGTTACATCCGTGCGCCTTTTCATCAAAAATCCACTTCCGAGTTCGACATTGTGATCGAACCAAAAATGAGTTTTGGAACCGGTCATCACGAAACGACACACATGATGATCCAGCATTTGCTCACCATGGATGTTACAAACATGAAAACGCTCGATATGGGTTGTGGCACTGCGATTCTTGCGATATTGGCCGAGATGAAAGGCGCAAAACCCATAGACGCCATCGATATAGATAATTGGTGCTTCCGGAATTCAATTGAAAATGTTGAGCGCAATATATGTGCGCACATCAAAGTTTATGAAGGAGATGCTTTATTGTTGGCCGACCAAAAATATGATTTGATAATTGCCAACATAAATCGGAATATTCTGCTGAACGATATGGAAACCTACAATAAGATTCTTAATGACGGTGGGATAATATTGCTCAGCGGTTTTTATTTTGAAGACGTTAAAGCTATTCTTGAAAGCTGCTCACGGTACAATTTGGTTCTACAGAAACAATTGGAGCGCAACAATTGGGCTTCATTGAAACTCATAAAATCCATTTAGATATGGCGGTGAAGGAAAAAGTTCGCGAGATAAGAGTTGTCAAGGAATTGCTCGACAACAACCACGAAATTGTGCTCTTCAATGATGATGTCAATACTTTTGATCACGTGATCGAAACATTGATCCAAGTCTGCAAACATTCAAGCGAGCAGGCGGAACAATGTGCGCTGTTGGTCCATTACAAAGGAAAATGCACGGTCAAGACCGGCGCGATGTCGGAGTTGAAACCGCAGTGTTCGCAACTTTTGGAAGCGGGTTTGAGCGCGGAGATTCAGTAATTCAATGCGGCAATTTATCCTTGATCACGCCATAAATAAAAGTACCCAGAAGCGCGCCGATCAGAACGATGATGACTTTTAGAAATCCAGCACCAATCAAAATATAGATTGGTCCTGGACAAGCGCCTGAAAGTGCCCAACCCAATCCAAAAACCAGTCCGCCGATCCAGTACCTGAACGAGCCGCGCTCTTTGTCGGCAATCTCAATGGGTTTTCTGTTAATGTCGCTAAGCTGTTTTCGCTTTATGATCTGAACGCCGATAATTCCCAAAACCACCGCGACACCGATGATTCCGTACATATGGAACGATTCAAAACGAAACATTTCGAATATTCTGTACCACGAGACAGCTTCTGATTTGGTCAGTACAATTCCGAAAATAAAACCAACTATGATATATTTTAAATACTTCATTTTAAAAGATGTAAGGGAATATTAAATGAACCATGATCAAGCCGCCAACAAAGAATCCGATAACCGCTTTTAGCGACGCAATCTGGAGATTGCTCAATCCAGAAATCGCGTGGCCAGATGTGCAACCACCGGCATAACGGCTTCCGAAACCGACGAGAAGCCCGCCAATGAGCAGAATTGTTATCATCTTAGGGTCATTTGATTCAAAAATGGCATCGGGCAAAAGTTTTCCATTTGGTGCATCGATGTTCATTGACCGAAGTTTTTCGACAGTTGTTGGGTTCAATGCAACATTTGATGGATCCGACATATAATTTGCCGCCACAAAACCGCCAAGCATCGCACCCAAAACCACGGCTAGTCCCCATTTTTGCGCTTTCCAATCAAACCGAAAGAACTCACCAAATTTTCCGGCGCCGCCAATTGTGCAAATCGTGCGGAGGTTGGACGACATCCCAAAAACATTTCCGAAATAATTGAGCGTGAACATGACCGCTGCGATCAAGAACCCCGAAAAATACCACGGCCAGGTTTGGAACAATAAATCCATAAAATAAAAAATTTGCCACAAAAATAGCCATTCAAAATCGAAAAATGGAAGAGCCTTGCGACACAACTTATATTCGCTTATTTTTGAGTACGATCCAGAGATATGAAAAAGTTTGCAATAGAATTCAAGTACGCAGTCATTTTCAGTGTGGCTTCGCTAGCGTGGTTCGCTATGGAAAAATTTCTTGGGTGGCACGAAAAGGACATGAAGGATTACATGCTTTATTCGACCGCGTTCTCGATAATTGCTTTGGTCGTTTATGTAATTGCGCTGAAAGAAAGAAAAAAATCGCTGGGAAACATCATTTCTTGGAGAGAGGTCATGATTTACGGGAGTGTTCTTTCGGCAATGATCGCAATACTTTCGCCAATCGTTCAATTCATCAGTGTACGGATCATTAGCCCAGATTTTTTGCGGAATTCCATAGAAGTTGCCGTTGCAAAGGGAACAGATCGTACTTTGGCCGAAACTTTTTATGGTTTCAATTCCGTTGCGTTGCAGGCTTTTGTATTTTCGTTATCAATGGGAATCTTGACCACGGCGATCGTTGCACTTTTTATCAGAACAAAGAAAGAAAAATGAATTTTACAAAAACATTGGCATTGATTTTTGCGGTATTTAGCCTCGCTTCTTGCGTGAGCACAAAAAACACAATCCAGAACATTGACGACGAGGCACCACTTCCTCAGCTTCGCAACCAGAAACAGTTCATACTTTATGCCGAGAGCAACGACTCCAAGTATGGTTACGAAAAAGATTATCCGATAAATGTTTTTTACTTGAATGCTACGGAGGAAAAATTGAATCCCATGCGATTTCTAAATGCGCTCGCCGGACCGCACGGCGAACCTATAACCTACAAACAGGTAGACACTTGCTGCCCGTTCCCAACCAACAAAAGCAATATGGGCGCGGGAGTCCTTTATATTTATGAAGTGACCTGGCCGGGAAACAAAAAGCCTTTGAAACTCTATTTCAACATCTACGAGCGCGGCAGACTTGAAGTTCCAGTTGGGTTTACACAGAAAAACTAGACCACAAATCTTAACGTTCCTTTTAATGCTCTGCTTTTAATACTGATTATCTTTGCCGTCAAATTTACATTGATGGATTTATCCCAAATTCCACAGCTTCGGCATTTGGAAAGCGACAATTTTTTCTTATTGGCCGGACCTTGCGCTATCGAAAGTGAGGAAATGGCAATGAGAATTGCCGAAAAACTTCTGAAAATTACCGACGATCTCAAGATTCCATTTGTATTCAAAGGTTCATTCAAGAAGGCAAACCGGTCAAGAATCGATAGTTTTTCGGGCATTGGCGATGAAAAAGCATTGAAAATTCTCCGAAAGGTTTCAGAAACTTTCAATCTGCCAACCATTACAGACATTCATAGCAACGAAGATGCTGCGATGGCAGCTGAATATGTTGATGTGCTTCAGATTCCGGCATTTTTGGTAAGACAGACCGACCTTGTTATTGCCGCGGCAAATACCGGAAAAACAGTGAACCTGAAAAAAGGACAGTTCATGAGCGCCGAAAGCATGAAGCACGCCGTTCAAAAAGTTTTGGATTGCGGCAGTGAAAAAGTGATGGCGACCGATCGAGGAACCATGTTTGGCTACCAAGATATGATTGTTGATTATCGCGGAATCCCGACGATGCAGAAATTCGCGACCACGGTTTTGGATGTCACACATTCTTTGCAGCAACCAAACCAATCGGCTGGCGTTACCGGAGGAAGACCCGATATGATCGAAACCATCGCCAAGGCGGGAATCGCAGTTGGCGTTGACGGACTTTTCATAGAAACACATTTTGATCCGGCCAATGCCAAGAGCGACGGCGCGAACATGCTTCACCTCGACCATTTTGAAAGTTTGATGAAAAAGCTTGTGGCCATTCGGCAAACGGTCAATCAATTTTAATCCAGTTATTTCCTGTGAAAACAATACGTTATATTCAATTGGCCATACTGTTTTTTGCATTCCAAGGTATTTCCGCGCAAGATTTTGAAAAGCCGCAAATGTTCACGGCGCACAACATGGGAAAGATTTTCATTTCTTGGGGCGGCAACCGAGAATCTTTTACAAAATCAAATGTGAATTTTCGTGGCGACGGCTACAATTTCACCATCGAGGATATGCAATCCCATGACAAGGGCAAAGGTTTCCACATCGACTACATCAACCCAAAGCGGATGACGATTCCGCAGACCGATTTTCGCTTGGGCTATTTCGTTGCTGATAATTGGTCGGTTTCCGTGGGCTGGGATCACATGAAATATGTGATGACGCAGTATCAATCGGCAAACATTACGGGTTATATTTCCGGGCACGACCAATTCGATGGTGTTTACAATCAAACACCGGTGGTTATGAAACCAGAATTTCTGACCTATGAGCATACCGATGGACTCAATTATGTCAATGCCGAAGTTGCGCGTCACGACGATATTTCCTCGATTTTTGGGATCAACAATACCGATAAATTGCAGATAAATCTTGTCGAGGGTTTTGGTGCGGGCGTACTTTATCCAAAGACGAATACGATGTTGATGGGTCAGCAACGCCATGACGAATTTCATATTTCGGGTTATGGCACTTCTGTGAAAGCTGCGCTGAATTTGACATTTCTCAAATATTTTTATGTAAAGGGCGAACTCAAGGCCGGTTATATCAATATGCCAGATGTTCGAACCACTTACGATGGCAATGACCGCGCGAGCCAGCATTTTCTATTCTTGCAGAGAATTCTTGCGGTTGGTGGCGTTTTTAGGTTGTGGTAAATGGAATGGTTATAATCTTGATTTGAAGAAAGATTTTAATGCCAGCGCGCTAGCGATTGTAGCGGCATCCTTTTTTATTTCGCCCTTTTCGGGCGAAATAAAAAAGATACAGCGGAAAGCGCGGGCCAAAGGCAGCGCCCAAAATTTCTAAATCTTATCCATAAGTTGCTCGATGTGCGTTACTTCGGGCGCAATTTTCGTTCTGGCAATGTGGAAAATCGCGTCGCCCTGAAACACCATCGGCGATTGGTTGATGTTGATGATATAACCTTCTGTCGGAGATTTTACGGTAAAACTTTTTTGTCCATATGGATCTGAAAGTGTAGCGATGACCTGTCCTTTTGAAACAAAATCCTGTACATTTATCTTGACGTGCAAGAATCCTGAATACTGCGCGCGAATCCAACTGCTGTTAGTTATCTTGATGTTGGTGTGCATTTTGGGCGGCACTTTCATCTTGGGGCGAAGCATTCCCAAACTGTTCAGAACGCGCGCGATGCCATCTGTGGCTTCCTTGCAGAGTTCTTTGTGCAATGCCATTGTCTTGCCGCTTTCGTTCAGCAAAATCGGAATACCACGTTTGCGGCAAGTATCTCTATAAGAGCCTTTTATACAGCTTTGATAAATTGTGAAAGGCGCGTTGAAAACATCTGCTAGTTCCTCAAGCTGTGCGTTTCCCGGCTCGATTCGGACTTGTGCGGCATTGAAACGTTCGGCGCCACCGGTATGGAAATCTAGGCACAGGTCAGATTTCTCAAGAAGGTTTTTTACAAAATGATCGGCGAATCGGCTGGCCAGACTTCCGGTTTTGCTGCCGGGAAACATCCTGTTGAGATCTCGACCATCAGGGAAATATCTCGACTTGTTGATGAAGCCGAACACATTGACGATCGGAATACAAATGATCGTGCCACGCGCGGGAACATTCATTTTGTGCGAAATCACCTCACGTACTATTTCGATGCCATTGACTTCGTCGCCGTGGATTCCTGCCGTGATCAAAACTGTTGGCCCGGGAATTTTTGAGCGTTCGACAAACACGGGAATCTCAACGATGGTGTCGGTAAAAAGTCTCGCAAAGTTAAAGTTGAGTTTTTTGCTTTCGCCAAGGGCAATGTGCTCGCCAAAAATTATGAGGTCGCGTTTGTGCTCGATGTCTCGAAGGGTTTTCATACGGATTCTTTAGAGATTTTAAAAGTAGGCAAATTGATCAGAAGAAGGAAAATTGATTTTAGTAGAAAAACTGAAATCCCCTTGTTAAATTATCGCCAACGCCAAAACAAATAAATATCTATCTATGTAAATTTATTCCGATTATAACCTAAAAAAACAATATTATGAAAAAACTTCTTTTATCAATTCTTGCAATTTGTGCTTTCGCGGCAACCTCGTCGGCGCAAACCGAAACCACTATGACCAAAACGGAATCCAAGACCAAAGTGGAAATGCAGGACAAAAAAGCCGCAGCCATCAAAACAACAACCGTTACGTCCAAAGATGGCGTGGTGCTCAAAAAAGATGGAACCGCTGACAAGCGCCACACAAAGAAAAGCACTGTTGTGCTGAAAACAGACGGAACGCCGGACAAGCGCTACACGAAAAAGAGAAAAACTGTTTCAACAAAAGTTTCGACAGAGTAACCAATGAAAAACCCGCGAGCAGCGGGTTTTTTTATGGGTTAAAAATTAATGTCCAATCTGTTTGTCGGAAAAATCGATGCCTTGTTCCTTTAAAATTCCGCTCACGCGCCAAGCATAAAAAGCGAGATAGGCAAAGCATGCAACGCCTACAACGTAGCTGATGTGAATCGTGAAATTATCAGCCACAACGCCTTGCAACCAGCTCACTATACCGCCGCCCATAATCATCATAATCAGAAAATTGCTTCCTTGGTGCGTACTTTTTCCAAGTCCGGCGATCGCCAAAGTAAAAATACAAGGCCATAAGGTGCTGCAGAAAAGACCGACGCTGGTAAAGGCATATACACTGACCATTCCGGAGGTTGCCATTCCGAGAATCAACGCGAAGATTCCCAAGCCAGAGAAAAGCAACAGCATTCGCGCTGGATTTCCCTGGCTTAAAAGGTCGGCGGCAATCAATACCAAAATTATGAATGCGTAAACATAAAATGGAGAAAGGTCGTGCTTGGCGATAGCATTGACACCCAGAAAAACGCAAAATGCAACATAAGGAAGAATGAACTTCAAGATGCGCTGTGTGGATCTATTCGACGAGAAAATCTCGACAGCGCCCGTCCAACGGCCAATCATCAAACTTGCCCAGTACAGCGAAACATACGGCGCTATGTCTTTTGTGATGAAGCCAAGGCTTTGTTCAAGATATGCCGGAAGATTGCTGACGGTTGAAACCTCGACACCAACGTAAACAAAAATCGCGATCATTCCGAGGCCGAGCTGCGGGTATTTGAGCGCGGATTTGGCGGGATTCAAATTTGGTTCGAAACCAACTTCATTGTCGTCATCAACATCATCTGCAATTGCGGAAAATTTCAAAAGCACCGCTACCAGCAAAAATGCCGCTCCCAATATAAGGTAGGGAATTTTGACGCTTTCGATACTTGCATCGGTGTTCGCCGATGTCGCCGAGCCAAAAATCGCATAACTCACGATCAATGGTCCAATCGTTGTGCCAAAATTGTTGATCCCGCCCGCCGTTATCAATCTTTGTGAGCCTGTGGAAATCGGCCCAAGCGCAATCGCCAAAGGATTTGCGACGGTTTGCTGCAATGAAAATCCAAGACCAACGATAAAAAGTCCGCCGAGCATCAGTGGAAATGAATGTGTGTTAGCCGCTGGATAAAATAGCAAAGTTCCAAATGCCGAAATCGAAAGTCCGAGCGCAAGGCTGTTTTTATATCCAATCCTGTTGATGATATCTCGTTTGGTAATCAATGAAATTCCCATATAAATCAGCGATCCTACGGTATAAGCAACGTAAAAAGCAACGGAAACCAATTGGCTTTGCCCTTGGGTGAGGTCGAACGCTTTTTTGAAAACGGGAATCAGAATATCGTTGCTGGCGGCGACAAATCCCCAAAAGAAAAATACGGTGATCAGCGGAATAAATTGTGCCCATTGTGTTTGTTGATGCTGCGATGCCATTGGAAGATTTTTATGATTTGATGCGCTAAATATAAAGTTTTATCGGTGTGAATTTTTAAATATTTTTCAACCTGAAATTTACTTCACAGGAAAAATTGAGATAGCAGTTCCACCGCCGGGTGCCAGTTTCAAATGAATTTTGTCTTTTGATGTCACGGTCTTTTTAAGAATTTTGTACGACTTTGGATTCCTTTGCCAATCGGCACCTTTGCCATCTTGATATATCGTCGCCTCATAATTTTGATTGGGATTCAAAAAATTCAAATCAATTAGTGTAGCTCGAGAATTTTCATCCGTGATCGCGCCAATAAACCAATTCTCTGAATTTTTCTGCTTTCGGGCAACCGTCAGATAATCGCCAGGTTCGGCTTCGAGATAAATACTTTTTTGCCGGTCGAGCGCGACATCTTTTATGAATTGAAATGCATCTAAATATCGCTCATAATTCGTGGGAAGGTCGGCGGCCATTTGCAGCGGCGAATACATCGTGACGTAAAGTGCCAACTGTTTTGCCAATGTTGTATGAACCTGACGCGTGCTTTTTGGGTCGTAATGGCTCATTTTTATTTCGAAAATACCCGGAGTATAATTCATGGGTCCGCCCAAAAGCCTGGTAAAAGGCAGAATGGTTTCGTGGAAAGGGGGATTCCCCGAACTCCAAGCGTTGAACTCATTGCCGCGCGGGGGCTTCGGCGGCAATGTAATTGGGATACGTTCGAGAATAGCCCGTTGGCCGCGACGATTCGTGGGAATTGACCATAATCTTGAAATCTGCGGAACGTTTGTCCACAAAATTTAAATGATTGACCATTGCCTGGCCATCGTGATATTCGCCACGCGGAATGATTCGGCCGACATAACCGATTTTTACTGCTGGATAATCGTATTTGTTCATCAATTCGAGCGCGCGGTCAAGGTGTCGTTCATAATTGCCAACAGAGCCAGACGTCTCGTTGTGCATAATATTGCCGGAATCATCCAGCACAAAATCTGCCTCAATTTTGCCCGAAGGTGAATTCCGCTTTTGTGCGTTCACTGCTGAAATCTGGATAAGCAAAACAAAAATTAGCAGGTTTTTCATTTCAAAAATCAATTGGAACCTTCGGCATATTCTTGTAAGTATTCAAAACGCGGTGTCAATTTTCCGTTGTCAGTCATTTGAGCTCGTTCGAGAATTCCATCTTTATCATTATTGAAAAACGCGGGAATCACGTGGTCAAGGAATGTTTTTCCAAAACCCTCGCTCGCGTCCTTTGGCAGTTCGCATGGCAAATTATCGACCGACATTACCCAGATTGACGCCGGATGGCTTTTCTCAACTTCGCGATTTTCGTATGGCAGATATCCATATATTGGGTCGGCGATCGTTGAGGCTTTGATCGTGGCGGCGATTGGCCCTCCGACATCGCAGGAAATGTCGGCGATCACCTGGATTTTATTCGTATTTGAAGCTAGCATTTTTTGCGTGAGAATTTCGGTAGAACCGTTTGCATGAAAATGGCCCGCAATAAGAATATCGGCAACATCCGAAAACCTTGCAAAGTCGGAAACGTAATCATTTGGGTTTTTATAAAAGTCGCTTTTGGAACTTTCGCTTCCATCGATTGGTCTATAATAATCCATTACATCGAGTTGGACATAAACGGGTTGGGTATATTTTTTTGACAGAAAATTTTCGACGGTCACTTTCTTTATATTCATTGATGCAAGGATTTCCTTTGCGCCGCTGCCAACTTTTCCGTGCCCGGTCAAAACGATTTTTATCGGTGGAAGAATCGGCCGTCTCAATCTTTCGATCAGCGATTCCATCGATGTCAACGATTCGGCCTTGGCCAAATTGAACAATTCAAATTTCAGCCCAAAAGTCCTAAAAGCGTTGTAGGCACCAACGATTCCGGCGTATCTTCCAAAACCTATGAGACGTTTGTTGTTGTGGTCAACGATGGTCTCGTGGTCAAAAAGTTCAATATTCTTATCGAGAATAGCGCGAAGCAATTTCTGATTGTGTGATTGCTTCTTAATCGTATGCGAAAAGAAAAAATATTTTTTGCCGGGAATCAAGTCATCAATCGGCACTTCTTTTACACCAAAAAGGACATCGCAGTCGGACATATCTTCCGTGATTTCAAAACCAGCATCGCGATAGGCTTGGTCGGGAAAAACGCGAATGGGCGAACTCTCCACGGCAATCTCCGCTTGTGGGAAATCTTTTTTGAGTTGCAAAAGCGCTTCGGGCGAGAAAACGACGCGTCGGTCAGGTGGATATTTACGTTCGCGGATGATTCCAAATTTCATTTCGTGGATTTTTTTTTAAGAAAATTCAAATTTACCCTTTAGCCACGCGGTCTCAAAATTTTTGAATAAATAAAACTTTCTGTGGTCAACTGAAAGTAACAACTTTGCCCATTAATGTTGATAACTCTTGAAAAAGCCAATCACAACAACCGTTTTCAGGCCATTTTTGAATCGCTATATTTGTTTTTTACCATGACTTGATGACCAAATTATTTCGCCTGATATTGCCCTTGCTTCTATTGTCCACAATCCTACAATCTTGTAGCGAGGAAAATCGCAAAGAAAATATTTCGGGCAAAGCTGAAGATACTTTGCCGCACATAAAATCTTCGACCGAAAAATTAAAGGTTGTTTCCAAGAAATATATCGCCGAAAAAAAGATTCCGATAGAGCATTTCGTCAATAAATATTTCAGAAATGAAAATTCAAGTTTGAGTTTGCTTGTCGCAAAAAATGGTCAGATTATTTACGAAAAATACCAGGGCGACGCGAATCGCTCAACAAAGCAAAAAATAACAGAAGGCACGCCGATGCATCTGGCAAGCGTTAGTAAAGTACTGACCGCCACAGCGATAATGATTCTTATTGATGCAGGTAAAATTCAGCTCGACCAAAATGTTCACACCATTCTGAACAAATTTCCGTATGACGACGTCACGATTGAATCTTTGCTCACGCACCGAAGCGGACTTCAGAATTACGCTTATTTTACGAGCGACAAAAGCATTTGGGACACTTCAAAAACATTGACCAACGAAGATGTGCTCAATCTTTTGGGCGAAAAAAACATTTCGCTGAACTTTAAACCAAACACGCATTTTGCCTATTGCAACACCAATTATGCAATCCTTGCGCTGGTTATCGAAAAAGTGACGGGACTTTCATACAAGGACGCGTTGAAGCGAATGATTTTTGAGCCTTTGGGAATGACAGACACGTATGTTTTTGATTATGAAAAAGATAAGGAAGCCGCCACGCAATCTTATATGTGGAACAACAATCGATACCCGTGGGATTTTCTGGACAAGATTTATGGCGACAAAAATATTTACTCAACACCGCGTGATCTATTGAAGTTTGATTTGGCAAGAAACGCACCAACTTTTCTGACCTCGAAACTCAAAAAGAAAATCTACAAAGGCTACAGTTATGAGAACGATGGCACGAAGAATTACGGGCTTGGCATAAGAATGATTGAGTGGAAAACCGGACAGAAGTATTATTTTCACAACGGTTGGTGGCACGGAAACACGACCTCTTACATAACGTTGCCCCATGACGGCGTGACGATAATCGCGCTTTCAAATAAATTTTCAAAAAATGTGTATGCCGTGAGGAAACTTGCGCCGCTGTTTGGCGATTATCCATTTAAGTTTGATAATGAAGATTAAGCAAAATTAGAAGAATTTGAAAATTTGAAGTTAGGAAATGCGTCGATCGATTCAAGTACTCCACCCGATTAAAATAAAGGTTGGTATGTTGATTTATTTCCTGAATCATTAAAATCTTTGACCAATAGAATTTTCCAATCCTTCAATTTTTTAGATTTTTTAGATTTTTTCGCTTATATACATTTTCAAATTATCTGATTATTTCTCTACCTTTGCCCATTCCAAGGGGGTCGACTGGTTTTGACAGCAAGTCGAATTGATTGGTAAGCACGTCGGGAAGCGGAACACTTCCTGTAAAAAAAAGTTCCAACATTTTACACGGCGATAATAACTACGCTCTAGCTGCATAATCCGAATTAAAGTACGATTATGCCACGCTCCTACTAGGTAGGAAGCTGGATTCTCCTCGAAAGCCTTGGTTTGTGGCGTTCTATTTAGGGGAACCGTAAAAATAAACCTGGGCGATCGCAAACTTTGGGCGGTTGTCGAGATAAAGAAGTTAAGCTTTGCGCGGCCGTTCCTGGCCAATCGCAATGTCGAAAATTCAATCGGGAAATAAACGTGTAGAAAGCCTCTTGATTGCTTGTTTGGACCCGGGTTCGATTCCCGGCGACTCCACTGAAAATATAAAAGCCCGCAAATCTTGAGATTAGCGGGCTTTTTTATTTTAGATTACCTACTGCGGCTTATTGTCTACCGATGCGTCAAAATTGATTGAATTGTAGGCCGCATCGCTCAAAATCATATCAGCTTCTTTTTCTTCGGCCAAGGTTTGTGTCAACAATTTGGCAACTTCGTTCTTACCTAATGTTTTCGCGAAAGCGCACAAGGTTCCGTAGGTTGCTATCTCGTAATGTTCAATTTTCTGCGAAGCTGCAATAATTCCCGCATCGCGAACCGGTCCTGGAACTGTTTCCTCTAAGATATTGTCGCCTTCTTTAATAAGGCCCGCCATTGCCTCGCATTTCTTTCCTTCAGCCTTTTCGCCGAGAAGTTCAAATACTTTGTTGAGTCTGGAAACTTGGTTTTGCGTAATCATTAAGTGGTCTTTGATCGCGGACGCCAATGTTTTGCAAGTTGAATTGTTCGCCATTTTTGGCAAGGCTTTCACTAATGCATTTTCAGCCCAATAAATATCCTTTAAACTATCGATAAAGAGCGACCTCAAATCAGAGGCCGCATCGTTCGCGGGCTTAACTTGATTATTATGCTGTGTTTCGTCCTGATTCTGTGTCGAATGATTGTCTGAGTTTTTCATTATGAATATTTTTTGTTGTTGATTATATAATTTTTTCACGTTCCCAAATACGATGTCCGCTCATTGCCTTTATAAAAGTATCGGCAAAATTGGTGTCTTCCAATTTGGAACTCAAAATTAGACCCGCATCTTTATTACTGGTTTTGGAAGAAAAATTACTTCCGTCGACAAGCTGAACACCTTCACCTTGGGCGCCGATTACTTTAAGGTGCTTATAGGCTTCATTTACAAATTCCATAGCATCGTCATTGGCTGCAATAGATTCGACACCGTTTCCGCCCGGAATATATATCGCATCAAAAAGTACTGATGATGCCGTTTGGTAGCTGAAATCGACCGGAATCTTTCCGCCTAGGTCTGTGTCGATAAAACCCAAGTGCGGTGCGACTATTGCAGCCTTTGCACCGGCTTTGAGCAATGCTTCTTTTAAATTGGAAAGCTGCGCCTCATTCACGCCATCGTTGCAAAGGAACGCTACTTTTCGGCTGGCGATCGCGGGAACGACCGTTGGGTTTTTTATCATGCTCAGCGCATTTGATGAACCAGCAGATGGATTAGCCTTTTTCGGTTCGTGCTTTTTTGGATCTGCATCCGCGCCCACGCCTTTGTTCATTGGTGTTTCAGGATTTTCTGGGATCTTTATGCCCAATCCTTCTGCGATTTTCGTTGCAAGGGTTTCGTCCACCTGCTCAATCAATCCAAGCATTCGAACCCGTATTGCTGTTGTCGCGACTTTTCCCAATTCAAAGCGCAAAGCCTTTATTATATGGTTTTTTTCAACATCTGTCTGGCTATTGTAGAACAATCTTGCCTGGCTAAAATGGTCGGAGAAACTTTCACTTCGCTCCCGAACCTTGTGGGCGTCGACTCTTTCATTATAGCTCGCAAAACCGCCGTCAGCGATTTTTGCCTGATATGGGCATCCGCCCCCAAGTGAATTTGGAAAGTAGCTCACCCGGCCTTTGTTGATTTCCTGGCGCATGTGTCCGTCGCGCTGGTTATTGTGCATCGGCGAAATTGTGCGGTTGATAGGAATCTCGTGAAAATTGGGACTGCCCAATCGCGAGAGCTGCGTATCGGTATACGAAAAAAGTCTGCCTTGCAAGAGTGGATCATTCGTAAAATCGATGCCCGGAACAACATGTCCTGGATGAAATGCGACTTGCTCTGTTTCTGCAAAGAAATTTTCGGGATTACGGTCAAGCACCATTTTTCCGATAATCGTGACAGGCACGAGTTCTTCGGGGATGAGTTTTGTGGGATCGAGAAGGTCAAAGTCAAATTTATGCTCGTCGGCTTCGGGCACCACTTGAACACCAAATTCCCACTCCGGAAAATAGCCCATATCTATCGCTTCCCACAAATCTTGACGGTGGAAATCGGAATTTTGTCCTGAGATTTTTTGGGCCTCGTCCCACACCACGCTGTGAGTTCCAAGTTTTGGTTTCCAATGGAATTTAACGAAATGCGATTCGCCATGCTCATTTATCATTCGAAATGTATGTACGCCAAAACCCTCCATCATTCGAAGAGACCGTGGAATGGCACGGTCAGACATTATCCACATGATCATGTGCATCGATTCGGGCATAAGCGAAATGAAGTCCCAAAAGGTATCGTGTGCCGAAGCAGCTTGCGGTATTTCATTGTGCGGTTCAGGCTTTACGGCATGAACTAGGTCTGGAAATTTATTGGCATCCTGAATAAAAAAGACGGGCATATTGTTGCCGACCAAATCGTAAATTCCTTCTTGAGTGTAAAATTTTACGGAGAAACCGCGCACGTCGCGCGCAAGGTCTGTGGAACCGCGAAAACCCGCGACAGTGGAAAATCTGCTAAATACAGGTGTACGCAATCCAACTTCTTGCAAAAATCCCGCCTTGGTAAATTCAGGAATCGCTCTTGTAACTTCAAAATAGCCGTGCGCGCCCGAACCACGCGCGTGAACAATTCTTTCCGGGATTCGCTCATGATCAAAATGAGTGATTTTTTCACGAAGGATGAAATCCTCCAACAGAGATGGACCACGCTCACCTGCTTTTAATGAATTGTTGTCATCATTAATCTTGACGCCTTGGTCAGTGGTCAGAACTTTGTTGGTTCCGTCAGTGGTGTTTCGAAGCAAATCTTTGTGCTTTTCCGACTGGTGGTTCAGTTTTTTATTGTCTTCCATTATTGATTTAATTTCGCTAAATAAAATTATTTTAATTTTAATAGCACTTATAGTATATTAAGCATATTGTGTATAATTTACTTTATAGCAGAAATCACGACGAAAATAATTTCAAATATTAGGATGGTCTTTAATTTGAAATGAGGGCCGACCATCTGCCGTCTTGCTCAATCAGATCCTTTTTCCATAACTTTACAATCCAAATCAACCAGTTCTTCGTTAATATTTGCTATGAAAAAGCTTCTAACATTTGGGCTGATGCTCACCTTTTCGGCAGGTTTTGCGCAAGAAGCAATCGCCAAAAAACTGCACCAACTCAACCGTAATTCCGTTCCTTATGTTCAGCCTCTCGATGCATCCAAAGCAAAAAATGTTGTGTTTCTTGATTCCCGCGAACCGGCAGAATACAATGTGAGCCATATTCAGAACGCAAAATTTGTTGGATATGACAATTTTGATGAACGCGAAATCGAATCGATCGTACCCGCGAAGTCCACTCCGATAATAGTTTATTGTTCAATTGGTGTGCGCAGCGAACGCATTGGCGAAAAACTTCAGCAGATGGGCTATACCAATGTGCAGAATTTGTTCGGTGGGATTTTTGAATGGAAAAACCAAGGCCTTAAAGTTTATAGCCCCGAGAATATCGAAACCGAGAAAGTGCACACCTATTCCAAAAAATGGAGCAGGTTTCTCAAAAAAGGCGAACCGGTCTATGAGTGAAAACGCACTGATAATCTTTACGAGAAATCCTGAACTTGGCAAGGTCAAAACGAGATTGGCGGCATCAATCGGCAATGTTGAGGCGCTAGAGGTTTACACCAAATTACTCCGCCATACAAGGGAAGTTTGTTTAAAGGTTGGTGCGGAACGTTTCCTTTTTTATGACAAAATGATTGTCGAAAAGGATGATTGGGAAAATATTTCATTCACCAAAATGCTTCAGCATGGCGATAATCTTGGCGAAAGAATGAAAAATGCTTTTGCCGAAATATTTGATCGAAATCATCCAAAAGCTATTATTGTTGGAAGCGACCTTCCCGAACTTTCCTCCGACATAATCTACGCCGCATTCGCAGCGCTTGATGAGAGCGAATTCGTAATTGGACCGGCGGAAGATGGCGGCTATTATCTGCTGGGAATGAAATCATTGTTTGGTTCGGTTTTTGACATTCAAGAGTGGGGAACTTCAATAGTGCGGCGGGAAACGATGGAAAAATTGAAAGGAAAGTCGGTGGCCATTTTGCCAATGCTCAACGATATTGATACATTTGAAGATTTGCAAAATAGCCCCGACTATAAGAATTTATGAATAAATATTGGGACATAATCACAGATTCGTACCGCGGATATTTCACCTATCTCGTCAATGAGACAGTGAACCTGTCGTGGTCGAATTATTTTTACGGGCTTTTGATCATTTCCGGAATCGTGTGGTTGCTCGAAATTTTATTTCCATGGAGAAAGGATCAACCCATTTTCCGAAAAGATTTTTTTCTTGATCTATTTTATTTGTTCTTCAACTTCTTTCTGCTCAACCTTATCATCCTCATTGCATTGTCAAATGTCGCGGCAGAAGTCATGAATGATTTTCTCTCAATATTTGGATTGCACACCACCTCTATTCAATTGTTCGATGTTTCAAGAATCCCACAGATCTACACGTTATTACTTTTTTTTATAATCAGTGATTTCATTCAATGGCTGGTCCATATTGGTTTGCACAGATTTACCTTTTTATGGAAAATCCATCAAACGCACCATTCGGCCAAGGTTATGGGTTTTGCTGCACATTTCCGATATAATTGGTTGGAGCCAATCGTTTACCGTACAATTCTTTATATACCAATCGCACTGATCGGAGGTTTTGCGATTTCCGATATTTTTATTGTCCATTTCTTTGCGATCGCGATCGGGCATTTGAACCATGCCAATATCGGATGGGATTATGGACCATTCAAGTATATCTTCAATAACCCCAAAATGCATATTT
>JBBSUW010000055.1:0-17818 GCA_038234025.1 Flavobacteriales bacterium | reverse complement strand
GAGGATGAGGGAAGAAAACGCACCCGTGAACTTTTCATTGTTAAGTCTCGTGGCACCAATCATGTTGGCGATGTGCACAAATTTATTTTGAGTGATGATGGAATTATGGTGATGCCAAATGATGGTAAAGCTAAAGAAAGCACCAAAAAGAAAAAGGATGTCGATAAAAATGTTGCTGCAAACAAAAAGAACAAATAGTACGCCATGAAGACAGTGCACCCTGAATTCATTGTAGGTATTGGCGGTTCGGCAGGTGCGCTCAACGCATACAAGTCGCTGCTGGAAGCAATGCCGCAAGATACAGGTATGGCCTTTGTTATTATTTCCCATATGAATCCCTCTGCGCATAGCCATTTGGCCCTGATTCTTTCAAGGCACACAAAAATGTCGGTCATCGTTGCTGCTGAAGCTATGCAGATCCTTCCGAATCACGTTTACGTGATCCCTCCAGACTCAGACCTTACCATGAAAAACTATCGCTTCAGCGTACTTTCACCTCGCACTGGCAGGAACAAACAGGTAGATATATTTTTTGTTTCCCTGGCAAATGAAATGGGCTCAAGCGCAATCGGCATTGTCCTTTCCGGATATGATGGCGATGGCACAGAGGGCTGCAGGCAAATCAAGGCCAAGGGAGGAAAAACCTTTGCCCAGGACATATCTGCCGAAGTTGACCACATGCCGCTTCACGCTCAGGCGGCAGGCTGTACAGATTTCGTTTTGCCGCCCCACAAAATGCCGGCAAAGCTCAAAAGCCTGGCCGCTGTGCATAAAACCTAGAAACAATTTCTTGATCTTTCAAGCTTTTAATTTCTTGGGCGCGCCCCTGCCCATTTGCCTGTTGGCAATGGCCAGCGCGTCGGGCTTTGCTTCGCCAGTTCGCATTCGCTCGGGTCGGCACTCGCTCTGCCCAGTTGCCTAGTCGGCACAGGGCAGGAGCTCAGACAAAGCCTCAAACGCGTTTCAGCGTTCATCGAACACCGATTGAAAAATAAAAATTCGGTGAGATATTCCCTCGCGCAGAACTGCACGTTCGCAACCATACCGTGTGCGCGCTTTAACCTACAATATTCATTCTTCACCCTCAACTCTTTTCCACCAAACTTGCCGTCCTACCGCAGCAAGGATCTCGCTCAACCAAATCATCAACACCGCAAAAATCAAGTGCCGCTTTCATTTTACTGTTGTAACAAATTACATTGTGATTGCACCAAATCATCACATAAGAATTCTATATTTGAAAAAGCAACAAAAGGTGTACAAATATCCGTAGTTTGTAGATCTATGTAACATAAAGTTGGATATATAAACGAGTTATGGGCAAGGTTCGCTCAAAACGCTTAAAAACAATTTAAACTAACATTATGAAGTATTCAAATGAACAACGTAACCACGTAATTATCAAAGGAAGAGAACAAGCTCTATCTGATTTTATACAACAAGATTACAACGGAATGAAGCACAAAGTAAAAAATGCTGTAAGCTCGAATAGTGAAGATGCATTGACTTGGAGCTGCTTTGAAACAATATCTTACCTGCCATTAAGGCTAAAATTGAATGCTTTAGATGAAATTTTGGAAGACGCTTATGAAGGCCAATGCAATTTCAAATTTATTGAGGAAAATTATTCGAACGAGCAAATTGAAATTTTTATTGGGAAAAAATATTCGGGCCAAACAACAAAGGAGAGCACCGAAGTTGACGCAAGTATTGAATTACCAAATAAACTTATTTTTATTGAAGCAAAACTTTACAGTTCGATTAGTTTAGCAGATGAAAAAAATAATAAACCATTTGATCAAATTGCAAAAAAATTGAGAGTCGGACTTGACAGTGCTGGAAATAAGGAATTCTATTTTATTTTTTTAGATATTGCCCCAAAGAAAAAATTAATTAAACGAAAAAGCATAGTAGATGCTTCGGATATTTCTAAAGGTGGATTTTATGAAAAATGGAAAAGTGCTTGGTGGTTCAATTATTATAAAGAAGGCAGAAATAATAGTTTAAAGCCGTTGAAAAAAATATTATTAAACAAAAAAACCGGTGAACAAATCAACAAACAACCAATTGAATCAGTTGCAATGAATATGGGTTGGCTAACGTGGAGTGATTTATACAAAAATATTCTTCGAGGAGTCATAAAGAATTTTGAGCAAGAGGAGAATCAATAAACCCTGCCCATAACACTGGCTAACAGCTATTGCTGCTTTCTGCAAGCCGCACGTTTTTTCTACCATTTATATTTCTAACTTGCAGAAAATACTCAGGTAACCAAGTCGCAACAGACTGTTAGCCGAGTGACGTTAGCACTCACCCTAAAAGCCAACTCTGACAAAAAAACACAAACAAGTACCAGAATGACTAAAACAACCTTCACCATCACACTATTACTAACAACTTGTTTACAAGCATTTGGACAGCATCTCGCACTTACCTTTCAGAACGCAGAAAAACAAGGGATTTCCATAAAACACCTGGACAGCATCTACACAAGTGCCGTCCATACCGACACTTCACTTGCTGTTTTCAAAACAGAAACCGAGCAGCAAGCATTGATACAAGCATACTACAAGCTTTTGCAAGACTTTGGAAAATTCCTTTCTGAGAACAATTTCAAATGGGAGAAGCGGACAAGATTTTTCAATAGAATATATTTCAGCCCTGACGGGACAGTAGATTATTTTCTCTTTAATTTTGTTGGCACCATTGAAGACAAGCCTACCGAGACTGTTGAAAAAGAGTTTCAAAGACTGCTAAATCTTTTTATAGCGGATTACAAATTTCCCTTGACTGCCCAAACAAAGTTTGCACAATGCAGTCCGACAATCTATATGCCGAAAAAAGGACAGTGATAAACCCCCGAGCGCGCGCGACCGACCGAGCATTTGCCGAACGTAAACACACGATAGCGCGAATATAAGGTACAAATTCGCGCTATCGTGCGTACAAATCCGCGCTCTTGGGTTAAGGTTGCTCTACAATGACGGCTAACGTCCTCGCGCTAGGCGTACGTTGCCAATGAAAGCGGACTGAGAACTTTCGGCAAGATAAAATATTTTCGTGAAAACAAATGCTCCGGCTAGATATAATTTGGCAATGGCGCTTAGCGTGTGTTGGCAGCTGGCTTTATTTTTTTTAGCGTTTAATTTTCAAAGGATCTTGCCTCGAATCGAAAACGTCAAAAATTTCAATTGAATTATTGTCCGAATTTCTCCAGTAAATTATTTTGTAGCTTTTGTAAATAAAATATCTATATTCTTTGCTCGAGTCTTCAAGCACTTCTTCTCTTTGGCCAATGTCTGGACTCTTTTCAAGTTTAATCGCTTCTTTTGTAATTCCTATTACAAGTGTTCGCGCAAGATTTAAACTTGCTTTTTCTTTGTAGTAATTAAAAATTTTTCGAAGTTCTTTTTTCGCAAAGTCAGTCCAATAGATTTTTAGCTCCATTTCTGAATCTCTGATAATAATTCATTAGACTCAGTTAATTTTCCATTATTAGAATCTTCGTTTGCTTGATCGATTCTGTTCTGATATTCTTGAATTGTCATTGGTTGAAAATCTGAATCTGATATGGATTCCTTTTTCAAGAACTTTTCCAAATGTGATATAGCTTTCTCACTTTCAAGTTTAAGAAATTCTTGAACGAATAATATTTTACGAGTTTGCAAATCCATCATTTAATCTTTTTTTCAAAAATACGAATTATTTTGGAAAGTAAGTTCTTGCTTGAAGTTTTTCGGAAGCTTGCTGCCAACGTTTTGCAGCTACAAGAAGTTGGCGATTTCGAAGCACTAAACTGTCTGCCACCACAAAACTTAATACGAAGAACAAAGCTTCATTTAACCACTGAACCGCCAATTTCTTGTAGGTGCTGTTATCGGCTGCCTTTCTTTCGTTTCCGTTTGTCATTCCCTGTAAGTTTTGTCTTTCCAATACCACCAGTTCAGTTTTGCTTTGTCGTGGTGTTTCTCTGTCGCAAAGTAACCTGCACAGCGAAAAGTGTAGAGCATACAAATGTCGTGTGTCAAACCAGTTATAGTGTTTAACTTGTCATACAATACGCTTGGGTTTTGTCCTTTAAGGTCTGCAATGCTTCTCATACCAATATTCCAAAAATCAAGTAAGCAAGCTTTACCAATACTTGGAATGGTTTGAAATTCTTTCAGAACTTTGCCTTTGTCAATTTTTGTTTTACTCATCTTCTGCAAAGGTCAAAATATAACCGTTGTTGTCCTTAATTGAAAATTCTGTCGCTCCGTAAAATGCTTTGTCAAGCCCTTTAACAACTGTCACTTTATTTTTTATGCTGTCAAAAAATGTTCTGATGTTTTTGAGATTGATATAAAACAGAAGTGAGCCACCGTCTTTTCTGCTGATTGCAGGTAATTCGTTAGCTAAACTGTCAAATGTCTGAAACATAAAAGTTACATTTCCGCAAGTCATCATTGCCCACACAATGTCGCCTTGTTCGGGAACTGTCGTGATGACCTTAAATCCTAATTGTTTATAGAAGTCAATTGTCTTGTTGATGTCTTTTACGAAAATGTTTGGTGATACTGTGTCCATATTATTTTGATTTAGTTGTTAATTACTTTTTGAGTGTCTGTCTGTTGTCGCACTGTCGTTGTTTAAGGTTGCCGATAACTCGTTTATACATACAACTAAGTTGTACATATATCTCCTCTA
Organism: Flavobacteriales bacterium; assembly: GCA_038234025.1. GTDB lineage: Bacteria > Bacteroidota > Bacteroidia > Flavobacteriales > Flavobacteriaceae > Flavobacterium. The sequence continues at coordinate 13,132 of JBBSUW010000055.1, read as the reverse complement.
TGGATGTATATGTATACCTTTTGTTAGTTTTTCAAATATAGAGATCTTTTGGGTTGTTGTGATGTCGAGGTAAAAAGTTGTGGTATGAGCTCATCCTGATAGCTATCGGGACTCCTGCGTCAGAATGACAAGTGTGGGTGAGCGGATGGGCGATGTTGGGGTGCGCAAAGAGTACGGCAGTGTAGCCCTCCCGATAGCGATCGGGACACGCTGTAGCCCACAGCGGGAAACCCGAGCGGTGCACGGCGTGCGGGGGGCGACCAACGGAAGCCACCGCAGGGCGATGCAACGCCGGGGAGCTGGCGAGGACTATAGCGGATAGCGGGAAAGAGCATCAAATAATTACAAAATTAGTCAATTAGAAAATCAGAAAATTTGTTGCGATGGCTATGGGATTGAACTTTGAAACTGTAAGTTTGCGGGACCCGTACTATTCAGGTTAGTGTTGCCGCGAGTGGTTGAGCCCAGCATTTTTCAATCTTTAAATTCTTCAATCTTTAAATTATAATGCACGATACCTCCAAACACCAAGGCCTAAGAAACCAACTTGTCATTCAGATAAAGTCAAAAGGCATCACAGACCAGCGCGTTCTGGATGCGATAGGTAAGATTCCGCGGCATTTGTTCCTCAATTCCAGCTTTGAGGACTATGCATATCAGGACAAGGCGTTCCCCATAGCGGCCGGACAAACGATTTCGCAGCCTTATACCGTCGCTTTTCAAACGCAGCTTTTGGAAATAAAAAAGGAAGACAAAATATTGGAAATAGGCACGGGTTCTGGTTATCAAACCGCCGTGCTTTGCGCAATGGGCGCCAAGGTTTACACCATAGAGCGGCAGACGGAGCTCTTCAAGCAGACGTCTATGTTGCTGCCCAAACTGCACATCAAGCCCAAGCACCTGTTCTTCGGCGATGGCTACAAGGGCTTGCCAAACCACGCGCCTTTTGACGGCATCATCGTCACGGCTGGCGCTCCCGAAATACCAAAGGCGCTGCTCTCACAACTGAAAGTGGGCGGCAAGCTCGTGATCCCGCTCGGCGAAAACGTGCAGATAATGACGATGCTGATAAGAAAGAACGAAACGCAGTTTGAAAAGCACGAATATGGCGAGTTTAGATTTGTACCTTTGATAGAAAACAAGAACTGATGAGAAATACTTTACTGTTGCTATTTTTATTCCCAATGCTTTGCACCGCGCAGGGCTACACAAGTTATTTTACCGGAAATGCCACCGATGTTTCGCCACAGACCACTTTTGGCGTCTGCATGATGGGCGGCGCGACGGAGCACGACAATGCCATGCGATGGCTTTTGGAAAAGGCCAACGGAGGCGATGTGGTCGTGATCCGATCGACGGGAAGCAACGGCTACAACAATTATTTGTACTCACAACTGGGCGTTACGGTGAATTCCGTCGAGACTTTGGTGATCACTTCCGCGGCCGGCGCGACGGATCCTTATGTTTTGAATAAAGTTGCAAATGCCGAATTGATCTGGTTTGCCGGTGGCGATCAGTACAACTATGTTTCTTATTTCAAGGACAATGCGCTCGAGGATCTTATCAACGATCATATCAATGTGAAGCACGCGCCAGTAGGTGGCACGAGCGCCGGTATGGCGATCCTTGGCGGCAAATATTTCTCTGCGCAGAACGGCTCGGTAACATCTGCACAAGCGCTGGCAAATCCTTACGCGTCCAATGTCACCTTGGGAAGCGATGATTTTCTGGAAGTGCCGTTTATGGAAAACGTGATCACCGACACGCACTATGACAATCCTGACAGGCGCGGGCGTTCGGTGGCTTTTTTGGCACGGTTGAAGCAGGATTTGAACACAAATGCAAAAGCAATTGCGTGCAACGAATATGTTGCGGTATGCATTGGCGATGATGGCATCGCAAAAGTCTATGGCGATTATCCAAACTATCAGGAATTCGCCTATTTCATTATGGACAATTGCACGAACACCAATGGTGTTGAAAACTGCATGCCCGGAAGCCCGCTCACGTGGAACAATAATGGTCAAGCCTTAAAAGTTTATAAAGTGCCGGGGACGATGAACGGCACAAATTTTTATGATGTTAATGATTGGTACGCTGGCGTTGGCTCGGGCGGAAGCTGGCAGGATTGGTCGGCGGTGAATGGAAGTTTGGTTGTGAATACAAATGCAGCGGCCGCCGATTGCTCGCTTGGCAGCAAGTCTTTTAATAAAGATATTTTAATCGTTTACCCAAATCCTTTTATCGATCATATCCAAATATCAAATAGGGCAGGAGCGAAGGTTTTTATTTATGACAATCTGGGCAGAAAAGTTTATTCTGACAATATATTTATTGGTGATATTATTCCAACCTCAAATCTGAATAGCGGTTTTTATATTCTGGAAATAATTAAAGATGGAAATGCAGAACGGATTAAGGTTATGAAGAAATAAAAAAGCCCAATTAATCAAATCATCTTAAACCGCCAACGCTCCATTCGAGATAATAAATGGATCTAAGGAATTTGGTGCGCGCAGCGTTCCATTTTTCCAACGCATCAAGAGCCTTGTTCTCACGGATGTTTATCAGGAACAGCGAGCTTTCACCATTCTCGAACTTACGTTCTTCGGCATTGACGAGTGCATTATAATTTTTGTAGGTATCGCGCATCAAGGCTGATTGATTTTCATAGGTTTCATAGCTCATAAAAGCGTACTTGACCTTATTGACCGCCTCCAGACTTTTAAGAGAACGGTTTTGTTTGGTTTCTTCAATTTTCAGTTTAGCCAGTTGATATTGCGCTCTGCCTTCTCTCAAAAATAGGGGAATAGCTACTTTTAGTCCATATTGATAATTATTCTCAAACTGCCGTGCGCCTAAATTATCGAACACATTATAAGTGCTGTTGAGAATATTGTAGCGAAAGTCGATTGTTGGCAGCAAGCCCTGGAATTTTAATCGCTTCTCAATGTCGAGGCCCACAAGTCTGAAATTATACAGCGCAAGTTCAGGATGGCTTGCAATGGCCCGATTCAGTAGGTTTTCCAGCGAGATATCGCGTGGCATCAAGATATCCTGATCCCAATTGGTCGGCGGTTGAACTTCATCGCCAAAATCGTACGGCAAATTGTTTTCTGTCCACAGATATGCCGAAAGATCGAGGGCGGCTTTGATAAATTTTAGATTGTATTCACCTTGACGGTATTGAAAACTCTGCAATTGTGTGAGGGCTTCGGTGCTATCTATGTCTGCCAATTCTCCATATTCGACACTTTTGTTTACAAAATCCAAACGCTTCTCGTTGATATGGATAGCGTTTTGGATCATTTTGAGGTTCTCAAATGCCTCGACCCATTTCCAGTACGCGTCCATTGCACCCATCAATATGTCGTTGACCATTGACAACTGTTCGGTAGCGGCGATGTCTTGATAGACCTTGGCCTGTTGCAGCGCGGCGCGGCGGCTGTCGAAGAGCAGGTTCTTTGCCAACGGAATGCTCACGCCCATATAATTTGATTCGCCCTTTGTCTCGCTTGGATCCACCCGTTGTCCCGTTAGGTACTGTGTTCCGGCGTAGATGTCAACGCCAAACCATGTAGGTATCTTGAGTTCCGGCGCGACGCTATTGTAATATTTGGTTCCCTCGTAGATTTTTTCAGCGGCGTACGCACCAATGGTCGGGTCGAAAGCGCCACGGGCATCGAGCAGTTCGGCGTCTGCTTTTTGCGTAGTGATTTGCGCAAGCTTCACGACTGGATGGTTTGCCCGTACGATGTTGAGAACATCCTTATCGCTTAGAACCTTGAGTTCTTGAGCAGACACATTTGCGAAAGCGGCCAGTATCAATACCAAGCTGATCCATCGCATCATCCTATTTGACTTTTTTTTCCTTTTCGGGATTGGTTTGGTAATAATCGGGTGGGAATCCGTTCACGTTCCTCCATATTTCGTAGTATATGGGCACATCCTTTAGCAATGCAATGCCCTGCGCACCGTTCCCTATTTTTAATTGCGGTGGCCATTTTCGATCCGTCTTGTCCTCGGCGACCAAAACCCGGAAAAGTCCGTTGGGCGAAATAGTGTTTTCGAGGGCGACGACTTTTCCGCCAAATGTACCATAGCTTCCATCGGGCCAACCGCTGAAAACTATTGCCGGAAAACCATCGAACATAAAGCGAACTTTCTGCCCAAGGTCTATCAATGGCAGATCTACCGGCCTTACGTACATTTCCACGGCGTAATCGAGCTTTGTGGGCACAATGATCGTTATGCGCTCACCATCCTTGAGCATTTCGCCTATGCCCGACTTTTTTGCCTGCACGATCTGGCCGTCCTGCGGCGCTGTGATAAAATACATCGCGTTGCGAATGGTGTAATTGCTCACTTGGTTCTTCAGTTTGGCCACATTGCCCTGTTCGCTGCTTACTTGGCCTTGGCTCTGGAACCTGTCGCCTTCTGCCTTGCTTATTTTCTCGTAGTACTCTTGTTGTGCGCTGTTCTTCTCTATGGAAAGGTTAACCGACTCCTGTTTGGCAACCGCAACCTTGTTTTCCGCGGCCGTCTTTTTGGCAAGTGCCGACTGAAAATACCCAAACCTGTCCTGAAGCTTTGTTTTGGAGACAAGGCCGTCATCGTACATTTTCTGCTGTCGTTCAAACTGGTCTTTTGCGATTTCGTAGCCATTGTTTGCCGCTATCAGATCAGCTTCCTCGGCGGCGAGCTTGGATTTTTGCTGCAGCAATTTGCTCTCTACCTGCGCGATCTTCAATGCCAGGGCGCTTTTCAGGGCGTTGATCTGGCTGTCGGTGGTTTCTATTTTGCCTTTGTAAGATTCAATCGCTTCACGTTTGGCAAATATTTGTTCCTGGGTTCTTTCCACGAGGTTTGGGTCTAGATAATCTTCCTTGACCTCCGAAAGTTCAACGATGGTATCGCCTTTTTTGACAAAGTCACCTTCACTAACGTACCATTTCACGATCCGCCCAGGAATGGGCGATGCAATTTCCTGCGGACGCTGCTCCTGTTGCAGAGTAGTGATGCTGCCGCTTGCCTTGACGTTCTGCGTCCATGGCAATAATGCAATGCTGAGCAGCAGAACAATGAAACCCACGAACCAGTATCGCACACTGCTTTTTCGGTCAATGCCATAGATTGTTTGGGTGGAACGTAATGGAAGTTTATGATTCATTGTCTTTATGTCTTTTGTTCGTGGTCAGCGTTGCTTTGCCATTGCTCAACGTCATCACAAAATCCGCCGCGTTGGCAAACTCTTCATCGGCAGTTGCCACGATTATAGTCTGCTTGCCCGATTGGCCCAAAAGATAATCCATCAACGGCCTTTTGACGCCCTCGCGCAGACCATTGAACGGATCTTCCATGACCACGAGCTTGGGATTGTGGCACAGCGACCTTAGTATCAATATCTTGTGCTTGGTGCTGGTGGGCAAGAGCGCGGCATTGCTGTGGACATAGGTTTGAAAACCCATCGGCAGGTTTTCAAGAAAATGGGCCATCCCTATTTTTGAGGCCATTTTCATAACCATTTCTCCAGTGATCTCTTGACGGCCAAGATTGATATTGTCCAGAACTGTTCCCGAAAAGAGGTCATCTTGCCCAAAATAGATGCCGGTCTGGCGCCGAATGCTCTTAAGTTGGTAGTTGCGCACAGGGATGCCGTTGACGATAACATTACCACTGTAGCTCGTGTAGAGGTTGGACAGTATCTTTAGCAGCGTCGATTTTCCCGAACCTTCGACGCCCTGAAGGCTAACCACCGCGCCGGCCGGAATCTTTAGATTGATGTCCAAAAGCATCTTCTGGTCACCATTAAAGGTAAAGCCAACATTCTTCATCTCAATGCCGATACTGCTCTCGCTAAATTCAATCGAACCATCTAAATCGGTCTCAGATTCTATGATGTTAGCCAGTTTCACCAATCCTGTCACCACGTCATAAACACTTTCAAGGCTTTTTATAATTTTTTCGGTCGAGCCGATGATCATCAGTATCACGATTTCAGCCGCGATGAACTCACCAATGTTCAATTGTTGATTTATGAGCAGATAAACTCCGGCGGTGAGCAGCATCGTGGTGATTATGACCTTCAGGACAATTAGCGTGCGGTATTGCAACAGCAAGATTCCAAAATGAGATGTGCGCGCCGTGATGTATTTGACAAGGTGCGCATCCGTTCTCGATACGTCCATGGACGAATCCTGGCTGTTCTTGAATGGTTTCACGGCCTTTGCCATCTCTTCAAACCACGCCACCAGCGCATACTTTTCATTGCTCTCATTAAGGCTTGTCGCAATTCCGTTGGTTCCGCTGAGCTTGATAATAAGCCAGAGCGCGACGATCAAAATGGCACCGAGCGCAATGAACACAGGATGGTACAAGGCGAGCAATAGAACGCCAAGAAAAATCTGAATTAATGCCGTGGGGATTTCCAAGATGAGCTTGGTGAGTCCTTTCTGCACGGTCAAAGTGTCGAAAAACCGATTTATTTTTTCGGGCAAATATGAGTTCATCGAATGCTTGAGGTCAATTCTCGGTATCACTTCGACAAATTGCAACGCAAAGTTCACAAAGATTTTCTGCTGGATTTTTTCATTGATCTTCATTTGGTTCACCTGCACAAGGCCCGCGGACAGGACAGCAACGACCACAAGCACGATGAGGACATAAATGGAAGTTACCATCGTCGCGCCGAGAACGAAACCTATAATTGCCTGGACCCCGATGGGAACGATCAATTGCAGAAATCCACTCAGTATGGCGTAGAAGTAAACCGACAGAATGTCCTGCCGCTCGTTTTTGAGCAGTATCCAGAGCCGCGCGAAGGGATTTTTTTCCGATTTCATCACAAATTTTCTGACCGCAAATATAAGATTATACTTTCTAAAACAATAGTCTTACTATTATAATCAAATGTAAAACTTTTTAGCATAAGTATTTTGCTATATTTGCAAACAAAATCCGAAGATGGAGTACAAACTTACCTTTGATGTTTCGGCGGCGATCTATGTAAAGAACCCCGCGGACAGCGAACTGGGGAAAAAAATCGTGAAATCGGCTATCGACCTGATGTACCAAACTGGTTTTGAATCCTTCACTTTCAAAAAACTTGCAATTGAAATCGGGACCACAGAAGCTTCGGTCTATAGATATTTTACGAACAAGCACAGACTCCTGCTCTATATCATAAATTGGTATTGGTATTTTATGGACTTTTTGTTCGAAATGCACCTTATGTCGATTGTCGAACCGGGCAGGAAGCTGGAGAAAATAATCGAATTGATGACACATGAACTGCCCGACAGCGCTGGCGGATTGGATTACAACAAAAAGTTTCTGCATGAGATTGTCGTGTCCGAGAGCAGCAAGGTTTATCTGGTCAAAAATGTAGATGAAATCAACAAGGGGGAAGTTTACAAGCCGTACAAGGAACTTTGCGCAAAAATCGCGACGGTAATTAACCAATACGATCCAGATTACCCATTCCCTGTTTCTTTGAGCAGCACGATTATAGAGACCGCGCACCATCAGGAATATTTTACGCGACATCTCAAGCGATTGACCGATTCTACTACGTACAGTACCAAGGATTTTGCTGGAATCTTTGTACGGGACATGGTTTTCAAGATTTTGATAAAACGCTAAAATTTCTCTGCATTCTGCTTAAAACCGTGCATCAAGACTTATTTGACAGCAAATTCTTCTTCAGCATCTCTATTTCCGCCATTACTTCGCGCATTGTTGGTTCCGCAGTTTCGCTTTTGTTGAATTCCTTCAAAAGCTCGGACAGTAAAGCTGAAGGATTTTCGACGTTTATCAATATCTTTCTAATTTGCATCTTAATCCTTTCCCCAAGCATTTCTGCGGGCTCGATGTCATAAAGTTGTGATAGTGCAAGAATCTGCGCCTCAGTGGGGACGCGGTTGCCAAGCTCGAATTTTGTGATGAGCGCGCCGTCGATCCTTGTAAGTTTTGAAACCTGACTTACGGTAAGAATTTTTCCATTCCTGCCATTGCGAAGTATTTCGCCGATCAATTGTTGAAGTTTTTCTTTATTCTGGCCAGGTCGCGCTTGCTGTCCTGTTCTTTGATCGATTCGCGCTTGTCGTAGGTTTTCTTTCCCTTGCAAAGCCCAATCTCCAGTTTTGCAATGCCTTTTTCGTTGGTAAAAAGCTTTAATGGAACAATCGTAAGACCTTTTGCCTGAACGCTTTTTTGCAAGCTGTTCAATTCCTTTCTATTGAGCAAGAGTTTTCTCTCCGACCGCGCAAAGTGGTTGAACTGGTTGCCAAATGCATATTCTTCGATCGAGGTGTTTATGGCGAAAAGCTCATTGTTGTGAAATTCGCAAAAACTATCCACGATCTGTGCTTTTCCCAATCGGATTGATTTGATTTCAGTTCCGGTCAAAACCATTCCCGCAGTATAGGTTTCAATGACCTCAAAGTCATATCGCGCGCGCTTGTTGAGAATGTTGACGGTTTTAAGCATTGGGCAAAGGTAAGAATTGATCCACTTTTTTTGGGCGCCAAAATAATTTGGATTTTTAGCGCGATTGTTCATTCCGCCCACCAATAAATTTTTATTTTTGAACATGAACAATCCCGATCCTTTGCACGGCATTACCTTGAAGATGATTCTCGAAAAACTAGTGGAACATTACGGTTTCAATGCGATGGCAGATTTTGTGCCCATCAACTGCTTCAAAACCAATCCAACAATTAAATCAAGTTTGGCATTTCTGCGAAAAACACCGTGGGCGAGAACGAAGGTCGAAAATCTATATTTAAAATTGATGGTTGAATAATTTACTCTGAAGGTTTCCAATTCCTTTTCAATAAAGAATAAATCACCGTATCCCAAAACTTGCCGTCATAGAATTCATTTTCAATAAGGTGCGCTTCCTTTACAAAGCCGTTTTTCTGCAGCACCTTTTCCGATGCAAAATTTCCCGGGTCAATGATCGCTTCGATCGAATGGAGCTCCAATTCATCAAAACCATACTTGTTGACTACAGTGATCGCTTTGGAAACAATCCCTTTTCCCCAAAATTCGGGCAATAACATATAGCCGATCTCCGCTCGAAAATCTTGTTCCTTGATAACATAAAGCCCAATGATTCCCATGAGCACATCTGAATCATTGTCCGCGATCGCCCAGTTTATTCCCGTGCCATTTTCTATCTTCTCCAAAATCATTTTGACGTGGGACTCTGCTTCTGAAAGTTCTTTTAGGATTGGACGCGGCACGAATTTCATCATCTCCGGATCGGACCGCATCTTGAAAACGCCGGGCGCATCGTCCTTGCGCATCATTCTTAGTCGAAAATCGGGTGTTTCAAAAATTGGAAATGGATTAAAACTCCGCATTTGGCACGGGATTATGGTTCGGTTGCTGGAGGAATTCCAGTATTTTCGAATTTACAAAATCCGCCTGATCGACCGAAATAAAATGTCCGGCATTTTTTACCGTTAAAGTATCGGCCTGCGGAGTGAAAAGTTTGGCATTGATGAGGGATTTTGGCCCATTGATAACATCGTTTTCGCCGATCATCACCAAAATCGGCATTTTCAATTTTGCAAGGTCTATTTTGCTGAATCGCGTCATTCGGCTAAGCCCGGGCTTGCTATGGCCAAATTTGTTCGCCAGATAAAATTGTTCTTTGTACTCGCTGTTTATTATCTCGGGATTGCTCGAAAAGTTGCTGAAGAACATGTCCAGTCTTCGACAGCTCGGAAAAGTCTTCAGCGACATGGCCGACAAGGTCTTGCCGAGTTTTTCAATGCCGCCATATGTTTGTGCCGGACTCAACAAAATCAATTTCTCGACTTTTATCTCTGGATCAATCGCCAAATATGTCGCGACCCAACCGCCGCGCGATACCGCCACAAAAGTCATGGATTTCAGTTTCAGCTTTTCAAAAACAGCCTTGTAGAATCTTGCGATTTCAGGATTTGAGAAGTTTGGAAGTCTCGACATGGATTTGCCCGCTTCCATCGGAAAGTCAATGGCATAAGCACGATGGTTTTTGGAAAGTGCTTCAATGTTTGGATACCACATTGTGGAACTCGAATCTGTGCCATGAAACAAGATTAAAACATCGGCATCCTCTGGACCGGCGGCAATAACGTGTGCTGTCCCAAAATCGGTTTTGACGTCCATTTCTTCATAACCTACGTTCCAAGCGCTCGTGAGCGTTGCGTTGTATGACTCCACATATTTTGCTTTATCTGTGGGATTGGGAAATATAAAATCACGTTGCTTGGTGATCGAACTGCAGCCAACAATAAGGAATGCAAAGAAAAACAGCATCAATCTGTTCATAGAAATTCTCGCCTATTGCAAAGGTTTGGGGCAACGCGGCAGTGGGCAAAAATAATTATTTGCCCGGCGCAGGAAAAACCTCGATCACATATTTAGCATCAAATTGTGAATCGTAGGCGAGCAATATGACGCCTTCTTTTTCGGTAAAATCCTTTTGCCCATCAACATAATCGGCGTGTCCGAGCCAAGGTTCGATGCAGATGTACCTGGCATTTGGAATCGTCCAAAGTCCCAGGCTTTTAAAATCCTCGAAGGTTATTTTTAGATGAGGTTCGTCGTTGTGCACCAAAGTTGCCGCGCGCGACGTGAGCGAATTCAAAACCAGAGCATCGTTTGCAAAAAGCTTGTAATCTAGATTCAAAGCATTTTGCGCAAGCGGAAGCTCATAGGTTTCACGCGTAAGAAGATTGTTTTTCAATCGGCACGATTCCAATGTTTTGTCATCATCAAACAGAATGGAGTAATCCTCAAGTCTTCCGGGCGTGGCAAATGCCGGATGTGCGCCGATCGAAAAAGGCAAGTCAGAATAGTTCTCGTTGAAAACCCGAAATTGGACAAATAGCTTGTTGCCATCAACCGTATAGATTATCTGAAGCTCAAATTTGAAAGGATATTGCTTGAGGGTTTCTGCATTTTGCGTAAGCGAAAAGACTATCTGATTATCCGACTGCTCGATGATAACAAATTCCTGGTCGCGCGCAAAACCGTGCCTTCCCATATTATAGGTTTTGTTTCCAATTTTGTACTCGCCGTTCTTGAGCTCGCCGATGATCGGGAAAAGAACGGGCGAATGTTTTGCCCAAAATTGTGGGTCACCAGCCCAAATATATTCTTTACCGTTCTTGTCCTTTAGCGAAACGAGTTCGGCGCCGTGGGATTTTATCGTGGCGCGAAGGCCGGATTTTGAGATAATCGTGTTCATAAACATATAGATTCAGCGGCAAATATATTTACAAACCACGCAATTGCAATCAAATGTTGAGATTCTTCAGGTCAAATTTTTACCGACCAAAAAATGTTGCGAAGTGGGTTTTAATTTAAGAAATAATTATTAGGCCATTACTTTGCCAAACCTCGAATAATATTACTTTTGGTTTGGCTTACAAAAATTCTCACTAACTTTTAATTATGTTCAGAAACATCCACCAAACCATTGCCCTCATTGCGTTGGCGCTTTTGCAGTTTGGAACTTCCAACGCTCAGACCGAGTCAAAGTACGATTACAAAGAGGTTTTCAGTCCGCTTTTTTACACCAAGAACGCAACGTCAACGCGCTCGGCCAGCGGCAAGCCCGGCGCGGAGTATTGGCAGAACTCGGCAAGCTATGTGCTCACGGCCTCGCTGGATGTCAATAACGACAAAATTGTTGGTTCGGCAATGATCGATTATATTAACAACAGTCCGGACGAACTCGATTATCTATGGATGCAGCTCGATCAGAACCTGTTCGAGAAAAATTCGCGTGGCAATGCTGTCATACCGGTTTCGGGCAGCAGAAACGGTGCAGATGGCGAAGTTTTTGACGGTGGTTTCAAAATTTCTTCGGTAAAACTTGCCTCGGGCGCGGCGCTCAAATATTTGATAGCCGATACCAGAATGCAGGTTTTTTTGCCCGAAACCCTGAAGGCAAAAGGTGGTTTGGTAAAACTCAGCATCGAATATTCATTTGTTTCGCCAAAATATGGCAGCGACAGAATGGGAATCCAAGACACAAAAAACGGAAAGATCTACACCGTGGCGCAGTGGTATCCGCGAATGTGCGTTTATGATGATGTGCGCGGCTGGAACACAAATCCCTACATTGGCGCTGGCGAGTTCTACCTCGACTATGGAAATTTTGATGTAAAACTCACCGTTCCTTCCAACTATGTGGTCGTGGGTTCGGGTCAGCTTGAAAACGCGAACGAAGTCTATACTGTGGCAATGCAAAAGAAATGGACGCAGGCGGCGGAAAGCCAAAATACGGTTGTCATAAGGTCTGCCGATGATGTTTCGTCGGCGGTCAAATCAAATGCAAAAGGCACGCAAACCTGGCATTTCAAAATTAAGAACTCAAGGGATTTTGCTTGGGCTACGTCTGCGGCCTTCATCATTGATGCTGCAAAGATCGATCTGCCGAGCAAGCAAAAATGCATGGCAATCTCTGCATATCCGGTTGAGTTCTCGAGCAACAAAGCTTGGGGACGTTCGACCGAATACACCAAAACCTCTATTGAGCATTATTCTCAAAGGTGGTTTGAGTATCCTTATCCGGCGGCGACAAACGTGGCGGGAAATCCGGGCGGAATGGAATATCCTGGCATTGTTTTTTGCGGTTGGAAAGCTGATGGCAAAGAACTTTGGGGCGTTACCGATCATGAGTTTGGCCACACCTGGTTCCCGATGATCGTGGGCTCCAACGAGCGTTTGTTTCCGTGGATGGACGAAGGCTTCAACACTTTCGTGAATTCAATCAGCGCGCAAGATTTCAACAATGGCGAATACGCCGAGGCGCCGCAGAATTTGTCGCAAGCATCTTTCATGCTCACCAATCCGTCATTGGAACCCATAATGACCTCTGCCGACGGCATGAAGGAGCAAGATCTTGGCATACTCGCTTATTTCAAACCCGGCGCCGGACTTACGATGCTGCGCGAACAGATTTTGGGCAAGGAACGTTTTGATTTCGCCTTTAGGCAATATGTCCACAACTGGGCTTTCAAGCACCCCATGCCCGATGATTTCTTCCGGAGCATGGAAAATGGCGCGGGCGAAGATCTGGGCTGGTTCTGGCGCGGTTGGTTCCTCAACAATTGGAAGCTCGACCAAGCCG
>JBBSUW010000054.1:0-17884 GCA_038234025.1 Flavobacteriales bacterium | reverse complement strand
AATCTCAATTCGTTCCAAAGTGTCGACCTCGCTATGAATGTACCGGCATCGGACTCCCATTTTTGTCAGATATTTAGTGAGTTCTTCGGCCATTCTCTTCGTTAAAGTTGTGACCAAAACACGTTCGTCAATTTCCGCTCGAAGTTGAATTTCTTCAATAAGATCATCAATTTGATTTAAACTCGGACGCACTTCGATTTCTGGGTCTAAAAGTCCTGTAGGTCTGATGATTTGTTCCACATAAACACCTTCAGATTTCTCTAGTTCATAATCTGCGGGCGTTGCCGAAACATAGATCACCTGCGATTGCATTCCTTCCCATTCCTCAAATTTCAACGGTCGATTGTCCATTGCCGCCGGAAGCCGAAAACCATATTCCACAAGATTTTCCTTGCGCGAGCGGTCGCCGCCATACATTGCGTGAACTTGTGAAACCGTGACGTGGCTTTCGTCAACAATCGTGAGGTAATCTTTTGGGAAATAATCTAAAAGACAGAAAGGGCGCGTTCCCGGAAGCCGTCCGTCAAGATATCTCGAATAGTTCTCGATGCCCGAACAATAACCAAGCTCGCGTATCATTTCAAGGTCGAAATTGGTGCGTTCTTCTAATCGTTTTGCCTCAAGATGTTTGCCGATGCTCTTGAAATAATCAATCTGCTTGACCAGGTCTTGCTGAATTTCCCAAATCGCGTTCTGCAGAACCTCGGGGGATGTTACGAACATATTGGCCGGATAAATGCTCAGCTTTGCATATTTCTCCAACACTTGTGAGTTCTTTACATCAAAAGCTTCAATGTCCTCAATCTCGTCGCCAAAAAAGTGGATGCGAAAAGGTTCGTCGCCATAAGATGGAAAAACTTCGACCGTGTCGCCTTTTATCCTGAAAGTTCCCGGCGTAAAATCTGCCTCGGTGCGCGCGTAAAGACTTTGAACCAATGAATGCAAAAGTTTTGTTCGGGAAATCACTTGGTTTTTTTGGATATGGATCACGTTTTTCTGGAATTCGACAGGGTTGCCGATACCATAAAGACAAGAAACCGAAGCCACAACAATTATATCGCGTCGTCCCGAAAGCAATGATGAAGTGGTGCTCAAACGCATTTTCTCCAGCTCTTCGTTTATTGAAAGATCCTTCTCTATATAAAGTCCTGAAGTAGGCATAAAAGCTTCCGGTTGATAGTAGTCATAATAGGATACAAAATATTCCACGGCATTCTCGGGAAAAAACTGCTTGAACTCCGAATAAAGTTGTGCCGCAAGCGTTTTGTTGTGCGCCAAAACCAATGTTGGACGCTGTACGCTTTCCAGCACGTTCGCTACTGTAAAAGTTTTGCCCGATCCGGTAACGCCCAAAAGTGTTTGGTATTTTTCGCCAGAAACAACACCTTTTGCAAGCTTTTCGATTGCCTGTGGTTGGTCGCCGGTCGGATTATAGTCGGATGCTATTTTGAATTTCAATTCGTTGGGAATTTATGGAAAGTAAAATTTTGGGCAATGCAAATTTAGGAAAAGTGGATGTTAATTTTTATTAATGAATATACTTCAATCCCAGCATTCCATTATCAACAGATCGCCGGTCGAGTGCATTATTTCAACGATTCCATCGGAAGTTACATGGTTGCTGTTTCCCATGGCGTGGCCAAGTTCAAGCGTTCCTTTGTCGAGTTCGTAGAAAAGATTTTTTGTTGAAATGTCCCCGACTTTGGCCAATGGCAATAATGAAATGATCGTGTCCTTGGGGAACCATTTCTGGAATTTTCGCGGCAACAAATAGATTTTTGAATGGTCGTCGATCAGCACGATTTTGAGTTTTTCTCGATACCTAGCAAGATTTGCGATGTTTGCAAAAGTGTGGTCCATTCTTTTTCCGGTTGCCCAAATGACGTTTACGGCGGGAATTTTCCTTTCGATAAGATAGTCGAAAGCTTTTTCAAGATCCGATTTGTTTTGGTCCGGCGTGTGGACAACCTCGAGCGGAAATTGCTTCAGCTTAAAATCATCCGCCGGAAAATCGCGGTCAAAATCGCCCAAAAGCACATCCACTTTGATGCCGAGTTCAAGAACGCGCTCGATGGCAGAATCCAGAACGACCACGAGCGGTGACCATTCGAGCAGTTGGTCCATAAGTTCCCTTGTGCAAGCTGCGCCGTTAGCGATTATTAGTGCTGGTTCCTGATCGTCTCGGACTATGTGGTGGGAGGACATTTTATTGTAAATGTAATGGATAATGCAAATATCCTAAAACGGCACGGAATTTAAAATCCCTAAAAAACCGTGTAAATCTTTGTGCTGGTTTCGCCGGCGCTAAAAAATCCGAGGGGGAAATTATCTGGGCTTGTGGTGTTTACAATGTTGCCGCGCAGTGTGGAACTTGGTGTTGAGAATGGTGCGCCGCCCGCGCTTCCAGCTATCGATGTGAGGATTGACATATAGTTGAAATATCTTTCGGAAATCCCGTACAGCTTGATTTCCAAAAAGTTGCCAGCTTTTAAATCTTCATTTTGATAAAGTCCGAAAATCTCGTTGCCCTGGAAAAATTCGTCGTCGATTGCCAGAAATTCTGGTATAGCAGTAATCGTGGTTTGGTATCGAAATAAATAAAAATCATCGGAATTTCTTGGATCTTGGAAATAGGCGCGAACTTGGATAAGCTCTTCGTCATTGCCAAAACCAGGTCTAGTTTCTTGTTCAACCCGCGTTATTTCTGGAACGGAGCGCAGTATTTCAGTGCCAATATATGTTTGCGCAAGATAATTGATGCGCAAGGTATAAACCTCGGCGATCTGCGGGATGAACGTGCTGCAAACGTAATTTCCAGTGCCGGGATCTTCTACAAAATCGAAGTTGGTTCCAAGACTGTTTGTCACCAAAACCGTCGCGCCCGAAGCCGCCGGAATCAATTCTGAAAAGTAATTGGTCGTGGTCGTTAATTTTATTACCTGCTCGTTTCCGGGCGTGCCTTTTTCCCATTGCAGTGAAGCTTCGATTACGAGTTTCGGCTCAACGTTGGGCGTTGCAACGTCGATAACATCCTCGCAGGAAGTTAAGATTGTTGCTATCGAAAACAATATGATCAACTTTTTCATTTCTAGAATTTAAAATTATAACTAATGCCCGGAACCACACCAAAAATCGATAGCTTTATGGCTTCATTGCTGCCGTTTTGAAGGTTCTGTCTAAAGCTCAAGGACGCGGCATTTTTTCTATTGTAAATATTGTAGATGCTGAAAACCCATTCTGATTTCCATTTCTTTTTGCTGTCGGGTTTTGGTACATAGGTCACCGCGATATCAAGGTGATGATACGCTGGCAAACGGTCCTCGTTTCGGTTTCCAAAATTAGGAACGGTCAGTCCTTGATATTTATATTGCGCGTTTGGATACGTTGTTGGCTGCCCGGACTGAAGCGCAAAATTCGCACCAAAATTCCACTTTTTTGAATAATCGTACGAAGCCGTAACAGCGATATTGTGGAGTTTGTCATAAGCCGAAGAATACCATTCTCCGTTGTTTATTCCAGATTCGAGCGGCGTTCGACCCAAGGTTTGCTGCTCAGATTTTGAAAGTGTGTATGCAATCCAGCCCGTTATTTTCCCGTCGTTTTTTCGGAACAAAAGTTCAAGTCCGTACGCACGAAGTTGGCCGTTTAATATTATTTGTTCGATGGCATCATTCGCAATTAAATCTGCGCCATCTATATAATCAAGACGGTTGTTCACGGTTTTATAAAAGCTTTCCACTTCAAGCGCGTACATATCATTTTTCAGATTTCGGAAATATCCAACTGCATATTGATCCATTTTCTGCGGCTTGATAAAATTATCACTGGGCGTGTAAACATCTAGCGGCGTGGGCGATGACGTGTTCGAAATCAGTTGCAGATATTGAACGAGCCGGTTGTAGCTCGCTTTGACGGATTGGTCTTTTGTAAATTCATATGCGATGGCCGCGCGAGGTTCAAGATTATCGAAATTGGCAATGATTCCATTTGTGTCATATTGATAATATCCTATTGGTTTAGCCTTTTCATAAATCTGGAATTCCTGATTGAAATTAATTGGTTGGTCGGCATAAATATTAACTTTTGAAGCGCCCAAACGATAAAAAAGGCTGTAGCGAAGTCCGGCGGAAATTGCAATTTTGTCGCTCAATTTTTCTTCGCCTTCAAGATAAATGGCGGGTTCAAACGCTTTCTTTTTTTCAAGTTGGTCAAAATTGATTCCAGATTTCTCGTCGATCGGCTTAATCGTGCCGGGATTAAAATCATAAGCGATCGCATTTATACCATAATTCAATTTAAACTTGTCCGAAATATAATGCTTGAAATCATATTTTATATTATAGTTGGTAATCCCGGATTCATAAGTAAAACCGATAAAATCCAAGTCAAGCCCGTAATAATAATCGCTGTAGATAATCGAAAGGTTCGAAAACAATTTCTCGGAAAACAAATGGTTCCATCTAAAATTCAATGTTGTGTTGCCGTAGGTATTCTTGAATTGCTGATCGAGACTGAAAACATCGCGGCCAAAATATCCCGAAAGATAAACGCTGTTGTTTGGGTCGATTTTGTACGAAATCTTGGTATTGAGATCGTAGAAATAGGCAACGTTTTTATTGTCCGTCAATTTTAAAAACAAGTGCGCATAGCTTGTTCTGCCTGCTACAAGAAACGAGCCCTTGTTCTTTACGATCGGACCTTCGCCAAGCAATCGACTGGAAATTAATCCGATGCCGCCGTTGATGTGGTATTCCTTGCTGTTGCCGTCCTTTTGATAAATGTCGAGAACCGATGATGCTCGACCGCCATATCGTGCGGGAATTCCGCCCTTGTACAGCTTGATGTCCTTGATTGCATCGGGATTGAAAACGGAGAAAAAACCAAACACGTGCGAAGAATTGAAGATGGTTGCTTCGTCCAAAAGAATAAGATTCTGATCGGCGCCGCCACCGCGAACATTGAATCCCGACGCGCCCTCGCCGGCATTTGTTACGCCCGGAAGTTGCAATATGGACTTTATCACATCGACCTCGCCAAGCACGACGGGCATTTTCTTTATCGTTGCAATGGAGAGCTTGTTCACGCTCATTTCGGGCGCGCGCGTGTTGGTCTTCAGATTGTTGTTGTCGATAACCACTTCTTCGAGTTGTTCTTGATTGCTTGTCATCGAGAAGTTTTTGCGAATACTTTCTGTAAGTGTAATCGTGGTGTTTATGTCGCGAAATCCAAGCGAAGTTATCTGCAGGTTATAGTTTCCAGCGGGCAAAGTGAGGCTGAAAAAACCATACTCGTTGGTGATTGTGCCGGTGTTGAGCTCTAAAGCGCGAATGTTTACACCGATAATTGTTTCGTTGCTCTTTGCATCGATAACATTTCCGCTCAAGGTAACTTTTTCCTGTGCGAGGGCATTTGCAAAAAACATCAAAGAAAGAAACAGCAGAATTCTGGTCAAAGTTATAACGTAAAGGTGAAGTGCAAAACTAATTCTATATGCAAACAAACGCACTTTGACATTTCACAAATATTCAAAAGATAACGTTATCGTTTTATTGAAAAATGACCTCGCAATATTTTATCGCGGCCATAAGTCATCCTGTACCAATAATCGTCGGATGGAAGAATTTGACCATTATATTTCCCATCCCATGTTGGATCTGATACAGTCAACTGTTTCAGCAATTTTCCATAGCGATCAAAAATATAGATAATCGGATTTTGCAATGCATGTAAATCCTTTATAAAAAAGAAATCATTGAAACCATCATTGTTGGGGCTAAAATATTTTGGAACATTAATGACAAAAAATTCATTTTCCGAATTTCCGCAACCGTGGATCTCCCGAATAGATCGCGTATGTTGTCCGCCCGAAACATCATAGAAAATCGGCGATGACTGATAATTCACGCCATCGATGCTGAATTCAAATTCGCCATCAACGGAATTTAAAAAAACAACGGTATCATCGGTTATTGAGAATGTAGGAACGGCAGGTTTTAAATATCTTTTCACCGTAAAGGTTTGCTGTGCGGTGCACAAAAACTCATTTTTTACCGTTACCGAAAAAACACTTGCTTCCGAAACAAATATCGATCGCGTGGTTTCGCCGGTCGACCATGAATATTCGTCGGAATTCGATGCAATAAGTTCCACAGAATCGTCCTCGCAAAAACTTTTTGTCGAATCAAATGATGGCGGACTTGGATTGATCATCAATGTGATTTTGGTTCTGGCTTGACTTGCGCAATTGATGGTCGGCACAAAACTTTCTACATAAAAACTTCCGGCAGATGTTGGCAAAAATGAAGCGCTTCCCGCCGAAAGCAAATTTCCACCTTCGGCTGATTCATACCAATTGTACGAAAAATCATGATTGGCAACGACTGTCAAAATCGGGATTGGATCGTTTGCACATACGGTTTTGTTGCCACTGCTGTTGGGCGGTAGCGGACGTGGAAGAACAATTATTGTAAAGTTTTCCGCGATCGTAAAACAAAAGGGATTTGAAAGATTGGTCGCGTCCTGTGCGATTTTGGCGCGGTATAATGTTGTTTCTGTAACTCCAGATGCTTGATAATTCAAACTATTTGCGCCGGTAATATCCATCCAAATATTTCCGTCAGCACTTTTTTGCCATTGATAAACCGTAGCGTTGTTTCCTGTTATCTGAATATTCAGAGGCAAATTCACTGGTGTTTCATTTTCGCAGACTATATAGCGGTTGCCTGACGTTGCGGTGGTGATGATCGTGGCAAAATCGCCGCAAGATCGAAACGCGATGTCGTCAATTGCGATGTCATTTCCACAGCCGCCCGCGCCATTGTTCCTCATTTTGAGGATAACGCCGGTCTCTGTTGTGGTGGTGAACAGCAGTGCAAATTGTTTCCAAATCGGTGTTGGCTTTCCTTCGACCGCGCCAGTTGAACCTGACCGAAGCAAGATTGTTCCGGCAAGGTTCCAGATTTCAAAAGTTACATCCACTGGAATTCCCGTGCCGCTGCAAGCATTTGTTCCAGAGTTGTAGATGTTCATTATATAAGCGGAAAACTCAAAGGTAGTGTTGACGCAAAGTCCGGTGACGGTTCGAGAATAAAATTCTCCCGGTGTTACACTGGCATTGACGATCAGCGCATAACCGTTCACGCCATTTACCGCTTCGTTGAAAGTATGGTCCTCGGCAACGTGCCAAGTTGGGATAAGATTTATATTACTTGACAAAGTATATTGCCCATCGTCCGGCCATCCGGAAATATAATTGTAGGTAGTCGTTCCCGCTGCCAACGCCGGTCCAAAATTGCTTCCGCTCCCAAAATTTTCATAGAAAACCGGATTGCCCTTGCTGCCTTCGCAAAATCCAAGTTGGGCGTTTGCCGCAACGCTTAAGAGAATGAAAAGAAGCGTGGCGGGTTTGAGCATACTATATGCGCGTGTTAAATTCCCTTCAAAATCCCATTCAAAGTTTCACTTGGTCGCATCGCTTCATCGGTTTTCTGCCAAGATGGTTTGTAATAACCGCCAATATCCTGTGGTTTTCCTTGTGCGCCAATAAGTTCAGCGTTTATTTTATGTTCGTTTTCCTTGAGCGATTTTGCGATCGTTTCAAATTTTGATTGCAATTCCTTATCTTCATTTTGCGCTGCCAATGCTTCCGCCCAATACATCGCCAAGTAGAAATGCGATCCGCGATTATCGATCTGTCCGAGTTTTCGCGCGGGCGATTTGTCATTTTCCAGAAATTTTTCTGTAGCTTGATCGATTGTGTCGGCGAGAATCAACGCTTTTTTGTTGTCCAAGGATTGCCCCAAATGTTCGAGAGAAACACCAACCGCCAAAAATTCACCAAGGGAATCCCAGCGCAGATAGCCTTCGTCGATAAATTGCTCGATATGTTTTGGGGCAGAACCACCTGCACCGGTCTCAAATAACCCACCGCCATTCATCAACGGAACGATTGAAAGCATTTTTGCCGACGTTCCAAGTTCGAGAATAGGGAAGAGGTCGGTGAGATAATCGCGGAGCACGTTTCCGGTCACGGAAATGGTGTCCTTGCCATCTTTTAGGCGTGCCAACGTGAAATTTGTAGCGTCGATCGGCTTCATTAGTTGAATATCAAGGTTTTGTGTATCGAATTCCTTCAAATATGCTTTTACCTTTTTGATAAGTTCTCGGTCGTGCGCACGATTTTGGTCAAGCCAAAAAATCGCGGGCGTGCTCGAAAGTTTGGCTCGGTTCACGGCAAGTTTCACCCAATCCTGGATCGGTCGGTCCTTGACCTGGCACATTCTGAAAATATCGTTGTCCTCAACAGATTGTTCCATCAAGGTTTTACCATCGGTATCCATAACCATCACTTTTCCAGCTTCTGTCATCTGAAAAGTCTTGTCGTGCGAACCATATTCTTCTGCCGCTTGCGCCATCAATCCAACATTTGGAACGCTGCCCATAGTTGTCGGATCAAATGCGCCGTTCTTTTTGCAAAAATCGATCGTGGCAACATAAAGTCCGGCATACGAACGGTCTGGAATCATTGCCATTGTGTCCTGCGGTTTTCCGTCGGCGTTCCACATCTGGCCGCTGTTCCTGATCATCGCGGGCATCGAAGCATCAACGATCACATCAGATGGAATGTTGAAATTGGTAATGCCTTTATCAGAATTTACCATTGCGACAGCCGCACGTTCGTGGTAAAGCTTTTCAATGTCGGATTTAATAGCTGCTTCTTCGGAAATTCCAGCAATTTTATCAAGAACATCGCCAAAACCATTTTTAGTATTCACGCCAAGTTTTTCAAAAACCATTTTGTATTTCTCAAAAATTGGTGCGTAAAAAACATGAACGACAGCACCAAAAATAATGGGGTCCGAAATCTTCATCATTGTCGCTTTCAAGTGCAATGAGAACAGTAGATTTTTTCGTTTTGCTTCCGCGATTTCTTTTTCAGCAAATGATTTTAATTTAGAGATATTTAAAACCGACGTATCGATGATCTCGCCTTTTAGCAATGGCGCTGAATCTTTCAATATTGTTTTTGAACCAGATGCATTCTCAAAAACAATTTTATAAGTAGTTTCCACATCCATTGACATCGATTTTTCACTTCCGTAAAAATCCCCGGACGACATGCTCACAACTTCGGTTTTGGAATCCGACGACCATTTGCCCATCGAATGCGGATGTTTCTTGGCATAATTCTTAACCGCTTTTGGTGCGCGTCGATCGGAATTGCCCTCTCTCAAAACCGGATTTACCGCAGATCCCAAGACCTTTGAAAATTTCGCACGAAGGTTTTTCTCTTCATGGGTCTGTGGATTTTGTGGAAAGTCTGGAATCGCATAACCTTTCTTCTGAAGTTCGGCAACCACTTCGAGGAGCTGCGGAACGGAAGCCGAAATGTTCGGCAATTTTATAATATTTGCTTCCGGTTTTTTGGCAAGTTCTCCAAGTTCTGCCAAATAGTCCGGAAGGCGTTGGTCTTCTTTCAGATATTCTCCAAAATTCGAGATGATCCTTCCTGCAAGCGAAATATCTTTTGGCTCGATCGAGATATCGGCAGTGGCTGCAAAAGCCGTAAGTATCGGTAGAAAAGAATGCGTGGCGAGCATCGGCGCCTCATCTGTTATGGTGTAGCAAATTATGGATTTATTCGACATAGAAAGGTGTTTGTTTAAAATTTGTCAAGGATAGCAAATATAAGGAATTGCAAATGTTTTGGCACACCAAATGCCAACATCCAACGGTGATTAAAGCATTTATTTATTACATCCCGGCAATAAAAAAAGCCTCGCGGTTTGCGAGGCTCTAATATATAGTTAGGCAGAAAACTACCTTCTCTTGTCCTTGATTTTTGCTTTCTTTCCGGTAAGTTCACGGAAGTAGAAAATACGGGCACGACGAACGTGGCCTTTTTTGTTGATCTCAACCTTCTGAAGCGCTGGCAAATGAACAGGAAAAATCCTTTCAACACCAATGGCGCCCGACATTTTGCGGATAGTGAATGTTTCTGTAGCTCCAGAGCCACGGCGTTGGATCACAACACCTTTAAAGAACTGAGTTCTGGTTTTTTCGCCTTCCTTAATCTCGTAGTAAACCGTGATCGTGTCACCAGCTCCGAATTCAGGAAAATCTTTTCTCTCTACAAATTCGTCGTTGACGAACTTCATCAATGCTACCATAATGATTGTAATAAATGTTTGAATATGAAGCAACTTTCGCGGGTATCGCCAGAGGTTGGTCCAATGTGGGCGCAAAAGTAAGGAATTTTTTTAATGCTGCAAATTAAAATAATTTGGAAATTCGGGAATGGGGATTCAAGACAATTATGAATTATAGATTATGAATGGCGAAGCAACTTTAAACTTTAAACCCGAAACCCATTTTACTCCAACAAATCCGGTCGTCTATCTTTCGTATGTTCAAAACTCTTCTCTTCGCGCCATTTGTCGATATTCAATTTATGTCCGCTCAACAAAACTTCTGGCACTTCCCAACCTTTGTAATTCGCAGGTCTTGTATAAATAGGCCCCGACAAAAGATTATCCTGAAAACTGTCCGTCAATGCCGAGGTTTCGTCGTTCAATACGCCTGGGATAAGCCTAATTATTGCATCCGAAAGTACGAGCGCACCAAGTTCACCACCGCTCAGAACATAATCGCCAATAGAGATTTCGGTATCGATAAAATGATCCCTAACACGTTGGTCCACACCTTTATAATGTCCGCAAAGAATAATGATGTTTTCAAAGAGCGACATTCGGTTCGCCATTTTTTGGTCCAGCGTTTTTCCATCGGGCGTCATATATATTACTGCGTCATAATTCCGCTCGCTTTTGAGCATCGAAATACAGTCGTCAATGGGTTGCGCCATCATCACCATTCCAGCGCCACCACCATATTGATAGTCGTCCACGCTTTTTTGCTTGTTGGTCGTATGGTCGCGAAGATTGTGAAAATGAACTTCGACAATGCCTTTATCGATCGCGCGTTTCATCATCGACGCTTCAAATGGACTGCGCAAAAGTTCGGGCAAAACCGTGATAATATCAATCCTCATTAGGTGAATTTGTGCTGCAAAGTTAATTTTTTTGGAGCTGTTTCCCGCTGTTCACTGTATCTTTTCTCTCTTTCCGCTGGCGCTACAAGTCAGAAAAGGATGCCGCTTCCATCCGGGCTATGCCATTCCCAATTCTATCATATATATAAGTAGCAGAAAATTTCAATTTCCTAACTTTGCATCAATCAATAAAATCAACAAGCAGTATGGAAAACGGAATTTACGCCAAGTTCAAGACCTCGAAAGGTGACATCATCGGAAAGCTCGAGCACCAAAAAACACCCGGAACCGTCGGGAATTTTGTGGCGCTTGCCGAAGGAAATCTTGAGAACAAGGCAAAACCACAAGGAAAACCTTTTTACAACGGACTCAAATTTCACCGTGTCATTCCAGATTTTATGATTCAAGGCGGCGACCCACAAGGAACTGGAACGGGCGGACCTGGCTATAAATTTGATGATGAATTCCATCCAGATTTGAAGCACGACAAACCCGGAATTTTTTCAATGGCAAATTCAGGGCCTGGAAGCAACGGTTCGCAGTTTTTCATCACGCATATTCCGACGGAATGGTTGGACAACAAGCACACTGTTTTCGGACACGTTATCGACGGTCAAGAAATTGTTGACAGCATTGAGCAGGGCGATTTAATGGACGAAGTTGAAATCCTTCGCGTGGGCGACGAGGCAAAAAACTGGAATGCTGTTGAAGCTTTCAGAAATTTTGAAGGTTCGCGCGCGCGTCGTGAGGAAGATGCCAAAAAAGCCAGCGAGGCACAAATGGAAAAACTTGCCGCCGGATTTGAAAAAACAGAGAGCGGACTTCGTTATAAAATAATCAACAAAGGTTCGGGCAAAAAAGCCGAGAACAACAAAACTGTTTCCGTTCATTATTCTGGACAACTGGAAGATGGAAAAGTTTTTGATTCTTCGTACAATCGCAAAAAACCGATCGAGTTTCCACTTGGCCAAGGCAACGTGATCGAAGGTTGGGACGAGGGCATCGCACTTTTGCAGGTTGGCGACAAGGCTCGCTTTGTAATTCCACCGCATTTGGGTTACGGCGCAGCTGGATCGCCGCCCGTAATCCCGAAAAGCGCTACGCTTATTTTTGATGTTGAATTAATGGACGTGAAATAATGATAAAGAAAATACTCCTGTTATTGGTCGTGGTTCTCGGGCTTTCATCCTGCCGAACCGCCGTTGTGGTATCGCCATCAGAACCCGCGGTCGTGATGCCGCCAGAAATTAAAGACCCGAACGAAATTAGGGCCGATGTGCCGATCGTTCCTGCAAAACCTATTGAAAAAGCAGATAGATAAATGAAAACCCCGGTGAAAACTGGGGTTTTTTTGTTTTACTCATCATAAATCCTTAGGTTATTTCCAGTGCAACTTTTCATATTCACTTTGCTCCTCTCTGTTTTTGGGAATTGATGAGTTGCCATTTCGAACGAAAAAGCTATCAATTCCTTCAAAATTTGCAAATACAGGTTTGCCGCTTTTTAATATCTTTATCTTGCAGATAGTTTTTTCATCTAACAAAGGAAAGCTAATTTTTAAATGTTTTTCAAAATACGAGCCTAGATACTTATTTATTGTTGATCTTATGTGAAGCTCAAATCCATCAATATCTTTTTTAGAGAGGCTTTCGATATCTTTTTCAATTCCAAGAATATTTCCATTGTCATCTACTCCAATCAGGAGAATTCCTCCTTCACTATTTAAAAAAGCAGATATCGTTTTGCAAATTACATATTCTAACTTTTTATTAACTATATTTTCCCGTAAGTCGAATCTCATCGTCGACTTAAATTCCAGAGTATCGCTCTCCCCGATAAGAATGAGTTCTTTTAGTTCCAAATCTTCGTCCATATGATTATTTTTTAATTCGATTCTATTTTTTAAGGCGGCAAAAATAGCTTCCGACCTTTTGTCAAGAAATACCAAATAATCATCGCTGTTGATTCCAAATACATCGACGTCATTTATCATATGCGACTGCATAGTTTTAGGCAAATTATCATTTTCATCCATAAATTCTTGAATGTAAATGGAAGGTGGTTTTGCGCCAATTTTTCTTTTATTCAAGTCCGCGCTAACTAATGTGATATTAACAATGCTATTTTCATTTCCAATATTGCGCTTTCTTAAATAAGATTTTGGAAAAAAGTGGTGATAGTTTCTGCTGTTGGCCATTTTTAACCAGGTGTTATCCAATATTATCTTACCATTATCCTGAAAATCTTTAGGTTCATAATATGCCAGCAAGCAAAGAACAGCTTTACAAAAACTATTGCCTGCACTAAACCCTGTTTCAATTAATTCCTGAGGCGTACTTAAAAATACTTTGATGTCATCATAAGATGGTCGGTCACCTTTTAATACCTGATCTATTCTTTTGATGTCCTGCGCTAATTTAGATTCCGTCGAACTAGAGTAACGAAATGACAGAGAAATACGCCAAAAGAATTCATCTAAATATTTGATTTGTTTCCCTTTAGGCTTTTCTTTCTGGTAATAAAAAAAATAACTAAAAGGTACTAATAGAGCGTCGTATGGAAGTAAGGTTGATACTGGAATTCTATAAACAGAACGAAAATAGTCGATGCTTTCTTTTAACGCTGAAACCACATCATCCCAGGTGTCAATGATTTTTTGTTTGTCGAGCTGCAATATTATTTTCCTTTTACATTCATTGTTTTTACTTAAGATTAAACCAAGTAAATTTAGAATAATAGTACTGGAAATGGTTTCATATTTAGTGTCCTTCAACCTTTTGATTAGTTTTTGAAATTTATCCTGCATATCAAATTTTTGCTCTTCATCATATGTCTTTGCGGACATAATTTCAAAAAGAGTTAAGGTCTGCCCTCCTGTTTTAATTCGTGTGAAAACTTCTAGAGCTGAATCATTTTCTTCGTTTCTTAAAACAACGGTTGAATAATCGTAAGTAG
The DNA here is from genome assembly GCA_038234025.1 of Flavobacteriales bacterium. Classification (GTDB taxonomy): domain Bacteria; phylum Bacteroidota; class Bacteroidia; order Flavobacteriales; family Flavobacteriaceae; genus Flavobacterium. The sequence goes on along the minus strand of JBBSUW010000054.1, from coordinate 3,882 downwards.
TGAAAGTTTCTTTATAACCTTGAATCTTGTCTATTTCATCTGTGCTATATAATTCTCGTAACTCACTATATTTTGAATTGAGAAGTTTGTTTAAAGTTATAGATTTACCTAGTGGTTCTTCAGCAAGTAAAATTTGATCTTCATTGTTGTCGACATCACCTTCTAGATCAACATAAATTAAACCATAATTCGACAACTTCTTCTCACCTTCTTTCTGTATGGTTGCTCCCAGAAATGCAGCGTATAACGATGTTATTCGCTGCTGCCCATCAAGAACATACTGAACCTTTGTATCATCTGGTATCGATGGTAGTTCAAAATTACCAATATTCTTAATGTCATTTAATCTCTCATTCGTTTCCCAAAGTATGAAAGTGCCGATTGGATATCCCTTTAAAATACTGTCAAGAAGTTTAGCAGTTTTCTCGATGCTCCAAACAAAATCTCTCTGAAATTTAGGTATCTTGATGTGGCCTTTTTCAATTTCAGATATTAGGTCAGTATATTTTTTTGAATCAGGCTTTGGTTGTTTACTCATTGGATATTACTTAATTATATAATCTTCACTTTGCTAAGGTTATTTTTAATTTTCAAGCCTACGTCACCGAAAATCCATTTTTCAATTCCGCTCCCTTTTTCACAACAATAATCCCATCCTTTACAGTGTAAAAAGGCGTGTCAACATCGGCCAAATGCTTGCCGCCGTGCAATGTAACGTCATCACCAATGCGGCAGTTTTTGTCCACAATCGTGTTGTTGATGATGCAACGCTGCCCAATGCCAATATTTATGATTCCATTCTCGAAATTAGATTTAATCACATCAAGGTTTTGATAATAATCATTTCCCATCAAATAACAATTTGAGATCTTCGAACCTTTGCCAATGCGAGATCTAATGCCAATAACGCTGTGCTCGATATTCGCATTGTTGATAATACAACCTTCGGCGACAACTGATTTGTCTATCGTGGACGAACCCGTAATTTTTGATGGTGGCAAAACGCGGGCTCTTGTATATATTTTGCTGGAATTATCAAAAAGATTAAAATGTGGCAAATCATCTGTCAATCCCAAATTTGCTTCAAAAAACGAATCTATATTTCCGATATCCGTCCAATAACCTTCATATTGATAGCTCAATATCTTTTCTTTCCCAATAGATTGCGGAATGATTTCCTTGCCAAAATCCTTGGTGTCCGGATTCGACATTAATCTGATCAATAAATCGCGATTGAAAATATAAATTCCCATTGACGCGAGATAATGTTTGCCGGCAGATTTCATTTCGTCGCTCACTTCTGAAGTCCATTCGGGCAATAAATTCGCATTGGGTTTTTCGATAAAACTTTTTATAAAATTCTCATCGTCGGTTTTTAAAATCCCGAACTCTGGCGCTTCTTTTGACGTTACCGGAAGTGTCGCAATGGTAATGCTCGCGGCACTTTCGGCATGTGCTTTTATCATTTTGTTGAAATCCATTTGGTACAATTGATCACCGCTCAAAATAAGTGCGTAGTCAAAGTCGTGATTCAAAAAATGGTTCATGCATTGCCTTACCGCATCGGCCGTGCCCTGAAACCAAGTTGGATTATCAGGGGTTTGTTCCGCGGCAAGAATATCCACAAAAGCATTACTAAACGTGCTAAAATGATATGTGTTTTTAATGTGTTGATTGAGTGACGCCGAATTGAATTGTGTCAACACAAACATTCTTTGAATATCTGAATTGATGCAATTTGAGATTGGAATATCGACCAATCTATATTTTCCGGCGATCGGAACCGCTGGTTTTGATCTGCTTTCTGTCAGTGGTGCGAGGCGAGAACCTTGGCCGCCGCCCAATATAATAGCGAGTACGCTCTTTTTCATATATATGGTATAATTGATTTGTAAACTGAAATATATTTGGCCGCGGCCGAATCCCAAGAATGATCTATGGCCATTGCCTTCGCACGAACATCGTCAAACTTTTTCTTGTCATTGTATAGGTCGATGCCGCGCGAGACGGAATGGTTGACATCATCAACGCTGGTTTTATCGTGACAAATCCCTATGCCACCATCGCCAATATCAAGTACAGTATCTTTCAAACCGCCAGTTCTTCTTACGATGGGGATAGTGCCGTATCGCATTGCATACATTTGATTCAATCCGCAAGGCTCGACTCTGGATGGCATCAATAAATAATCGGCGCCGGCATAAACTATGTGCGCAAGCTTTTCATTATAACCGATATAGCAGTTGAAATACCCATTGTAAAAACCTTTCATCGATTGCAGTGCATTTTCAACACCGGTATCGCCGCTGCCCAGTATCAAAATCGTGATTTCGCCGGGATTGCTGTTGAGCGCCGTGCTGCACATTTGCGGAAGCAGATCCGCGCCTTTCTCGCCAACCAGCCTTCCAATAAATGTGAACATCGGTTTTGATGCATCAAGGTTGAATTGTTCGCAAAGGAATTTTTTGTTCGCGGCTTTTCCTTTTTTAAAATTCTTTGAACTATAATGATTATCGATCATCACATCGGTTTTAGGGTTCCACACCTCGGTGTCGATGCCATTGAGAATCCCCAAGGATTTGCCGCGTTCATATCTGAAAAGAGATTCGATACCATTGGCATAACTGCATATCTCATCGAGGTAACTCGGCGAAACGGTCGTGATTTTCCACGCGCATTTTAATGCAGAAGCGAGTGGGTTTATTATTCCGCCCCATTCCAACAGACCAGTTTTAAAATGGTCATATTTTGGGATATAATCAATTTTGGATTTTGAGAACCAACCTTGGTACTGTCCGTTGTGAATGGTAATTACCGTAGGGATATTTCTTAATTTATTATATTGATAACAGTGCGAAACCATAAAAGGAATCAATCCAGTATGATGGTCGTGGCAATGCAAGATGTCAGGGCGCTGATCAATTTCGGTCAGCCAGTTTAAAAAAGCAATCTGGAACGCCATGAACCTTTCTGTATCATCGTCATACGAATAAACATTCGGTCTATCGAACAGTTGCGGAATCGCGATTACAAACAATTCAAATCCCAGTTTATCGCTCGCCAGTTTTTTTACGGTATAATCAAAGACGAATTGGCCAAGCCGCAATTTTCCTTGATGGACTTCGTCAAATTTATTACCGTTCGTGAATTTATTATCGTAACCCGGAAGAACGACTTTTGCGCTATGGCCGAGTTTATTTTGATACTTTGGCAATGCGCCCACCACATCGCCGAGACCGCCAACTTTTGCCACAGGAAAACATTCCGCGCTTATATGAAAAATATCCATCTTTTATTTTTTAGTAAAGCCGCCATTTTATATTGCAGCCCATACTTGGTTTTTGTTCTTTTTTTAAATTCCGATTGTAGATTAATGAATCGATTGCGTTGCGAAGGTCGCTACCGCTAACTGGAATGCCATTACCAGGTCGGGAATCATCTAGTTGTCCGTGATAAAACAATTTATGTTGGCTATCAAACAGATAAAATTCAGGCGTGCAAGCAGCATCATACGCTCTTGCAACTTGCTGCGATTCATCAAATAAATATGGAAAGTCGATGCTGTTATTAAATGCAAATTCCGTCATATTTTCAGGTGAATCCTGCGGATAGGCTTTTGCATCATTGCTGGAAATCGCAACCATTCCCACGCCCTGAACCCTATAATCATTGGCGATCATCACGATTTCGTCAATAACGTGGAGCACGAAAGGGCAGTGGTTGCAAATGAACATAACTAAAGTGCCATGCGAACCTTGTATATTTTCAAAGGTATAATCATCGTGAAAATTAGTTGCCGGCAATCGGAACTTTGGCGCCAAGCTTTGAAGTGGTAGAGAATTTGAAGGTGTGAGTGCCATTGATTAAAGCTAGCGATTATTT
>JBBSUW010000053.1:0-18050 GCA_038234025.1 Flavobacteriales bacterium | reverse complement strand
TACGGCAATGACGCGTGCAAAAAAGAAGCTATATTTGATAGGGTTTGGGGATGATGATTTTAAAGAGAACACAATATGAAATTTATGCGATCTGATAGGCATTGACCTTGTCGATTATAAGCCTAAATAATCTATTTAAAATCCAACAGATCGCTTATAGTTATGTTCAAGCCTTCGCTGATTTCCAGCAAATAAATGTAGGTAGGATTGAACTCTCCAGATTCTACTTTGTGGATTGATTGTTGATCTTTAAGAACATTCAATCCTAGTTTAGCTTGAGACAATCCTCTTGCAATTCTAAGTTCTTTTATCCTCGTTCCCAATCGTTTTAACTGCGTGTGCTTGTCCATCAAATCTACTTTTGCACAATTTGACATTTACCGTTAAAAATCTTAACATAGAATAGTATGTTATTTGATTTTTTTGAATATGTTTGTCTTTATAACAAGCAGAGCTAAAAACTTCACATTTTAATACTGCGCCAATAATATATTCGGGTAACCACTGTTTTTAGAGACTTACCATCTTGATTTATGCCATCATAAATTGGCTCTGCATTTTTATGATTTGTACCGCAGAATCTTGGCGTAGACCTGATAACGTCAAGATTATGAAATCAGGAAATTACTTAACTTGTTGCTTACCTAATACAGTGGAAGCAGCATAATTCAAACAAAATGAAAAAATTTATTGTACTAGGAGTTCTGTTTTTAACTCTGACAATGGTAAGTCAAGAAAAAGTTGGAGAAGTACGCAATGGCGATTTTGTAATTACTGCAAGTTTGGATTTGTTGAAGCCGGAATGGGCTCGATTATCTAAAAATGCAGGTAAAGATGAGGTTTTAAATTTTTCGATTATAAAAAAAGCCTATGAGGACGGAACGCCGTACTATTTTTTGTACGCGACAAACTCGAAGAAAAGTATAGGAATTGCGACTCATATTGATTTAGAAAGCGGAGTATTTAATAGAAATGTTGTTCGAGACATTGGAGGAACAGTTACCTGTACAGGATGCGCGTTTGGCTGTGATCCAACAGAGAATACGAATGGAACATATCAATGTGCACCACCTTGCGATAAATGCAACAAAACAACCACGATAAATCTTCCTCGATTCTCATCGAAATAGTTACTTGTAGTTAATTCTATGGAAACCAAAAGAACCTGGTTATTCACCAGGTTCTTTCCTTTAAAAAATTTACAGAGCGACGATGCAGTTCTTTACAATTATTTATGAAGCATTATAAAACTTTCACTATTTAAATAACTTGCAGAAAATGAATTTTAAAGTGATCATTACTATAGTTATGCTGGCCACGTCTTTGTGTAATTTTGCGCAATCTGATATCGAAAAAGTTTTAAAAGGCGGCGAGATACTCGTAAACGGACTATCGTTTTTTAAGAGCAGTAAAATTAATCAAAAATCTTCAAATTCAAAATTAATCGAAAGCATCTGCATTAAAAACAAATTAGCCGACAAGATTTCTTTTAATTTTGTAGGAAAAAATGATGAAGGTGTAGAAATCAAAAAAGAGATGGTCATTCCTAAAGACGGAAAAGAATGTATATTTGATATTCCTAAAGGAGTGTATGGATATGAAGTCATACTTGCAAATAGAGAGGTTTATAAAAAGGGTGAGTATCGTTTTATTGAAGAAGTAACAATTTTAATTAAGGGTGATTGACATCCAACCCGTTAAAAAAAGAGATAGAATCCGATTCGCATAATTTGAATTGAATTACAATGAGAAACTTTATATACTTTATCATCATCGTGTTATCAATGTCCTGTAGTACTTTGCGTAAGACAGTAGGTCACATTTCTGGTGATCAATACAACTTGAACAAAAACGTTGCCGACTCTATAAAAGTAAGCTGGAATCAGTATTTGAAGACAAACAATATTGCTGAGGGACTAAAAGATATAAAGATTATAAAAGACCACGACATTGTTACTAAAAACGAATACTATGCAATTTTTGCAACGGCTAGCAACGATTCAGCTCACGTTGCGACACGGGTTATTTTAGAGAAAGGCAATTTCACTTTCCCAGGAGATAATGTAAATAGAGTTACAATTTGTTACGGATCAATTAATTGTTTACCAAAACTCTATAACAATAATTGGGCCTGCGACAATGGGACAGAACAATGGGAGGTCTGCTTTAAAGACTGCAGTAAAATCGGCATTGTGGTTGTAAAAGAGAAGAAGACTACTCGATAAAGTGATGTGCGAACATTAACCGTTATTTATTTTCGAATTCATCAAGTAGAGTATCAAAATCTACTGCAGTTTCAGGATGTTGCTTCAAATGTTCAAGGCGCAATTTTGCCTCACGTATTTGCCAAGATGGAATGCTTATATCATCAATTTCCCATTTGGACTTCAGGTGGTTCCATTCACTAATCGGAATAAAAACCCCAGTCGTTAAACCATCATTGTCAGATATATATTGAATATTCATCGTCGCAGTTTTTTTTGAAGATTATAAAAATATTAAAGGTAAATTTAATCATAATTTTCCAAAAGCCAATTTTCCCACATTTTCTATATTTGCCCTCAACATTTACCCAATGAAAACCATCGCCGTTATTCCAGCCCGATACGCATCGACAAGATTTCCTGCAAAATTGATGCAAGATCTTTGTGGCAAAACCGTCATTCGCAGTACTTACGAAGCCACTTTGATGACCGCGCTTTTTGACGAGGTTTTTGTTGTGACAGATTCCGAAATCATTTTCAATGAAATCACGATCAACGGCGGCAAAGCAATAATGAGCATAAAATCTCACGAAAGCGGCAGCGACAGAATCGCAGAAGCCGTGACAAATATTGATTGTGATATTGTCGTGAATGTTCAGGGCGACGAACCTTTTACAAACGAAAGTATTCTTTCAGATTTGATTCAGGTTTTTAAAAACGACCCGGAAAAAAAAATAGATGTGGCTTCTGTGATGAGGAAAATCCACAAGCCAGAAGAAATCTCAAATCCCAATAACGTAAAAGTAGTTTGCGATAACCAGAACATTGCGCTGTATTTTTCTCGATCGCCAATTCCTTTTGACCGCGATAAGTCAAATGATGCAGAATATTTTCAGCATATCGGGATTTATGCTTATCGCAAAAATGCGCTTTTGGCTTTCGCCGAATTGCCGATGCAACCTTTGGAAAAATCGGAAAAACTGGAACAGCTCAGATATCTTGAAACCGGCAAAAGGATAAAAATGGTTCTGACCGAACACCTTGGCGTGGGTATCGATACGCCCGAAGATCTTGAAAAAGCCCGAAAAATGCTGCTGTAAATTATTTATTGTACAAATAATGATACGCTTCGACATTGTCGAGATACGCGCCATCAAAACCGGCATCAATTATTTTCTTTACATAAGATTCATCAGTTCCAAAAATAATGTTCTGCCAATCCTTGTTCCAAAATTGAACATAAAATTCTTCGTCATAACCCTCGTAGGCTTTTTTGATCCACGTTGGATTGCCAACTTTCCAGGGATATTTCCAGTAGTAACGCCATTTTTCGGCGGCGCCAATATTGACGTATGAAAGCACCAAACGCTTTCCACCATTTGCTTTTTGTCGCAGGAGCGTCAGATCATCGTGAGTATAGCAATCAAAATCACCAAAACAGAGATCGATCATTACCAAATCGTAATTGGTTTTTGATATTGCTTCCATAAAAGCTTCTTTGCTGCTGTATTTTGCCGCGTTTATGATGTAGAGATAATTCTTGGCATCAGAAATCTTTCTGATAGTGTCGGCATTTTCATTGATGATCTTTAGTGGTATTTCAAGATATTCTTTGTTGGTAGGCGTTCGTGCAAAAACCAAAATGCCCTCGTCAACATTTGCCTTTACGACCTGATCGAAATATTTCATTTTGGTCACAAATTCTGCATTAAGCACAGGTTTCAATTTCTTTACTTTTCTAACCAGATCCAGTCGGTACGGATCTGCTTGCACTTTATCATTTTCAAATAAAACCTCGATTGCTTGAGCGTCGATTGCATCTATATAATCTTGACGTATGCCTTGTCCAGAATCCAAATTATTGAAAGCAAGCTCGATGCCATTCTGCGGAACAATCGCAAAGTTCGGGTTTATCCCTCGCGCATAACTGGAAATGGCGATCACATATTCCTGCATTTTAAGGGCAGCTTTCAATTCTGGTCCATCGTTGGTCTGCAGGGGTTTGCAAGCAAGGGAAACAAACACTATTGCACATGCTGCAATCAAAATAGAGAGCAAACGATTTTTTAAAAACTTCATAAGAGTGATATTTGGGACAAAGGTCGATATTTTTTGTTTACGGCGATTTTATCCTCTAACTTCTAAAATTTTGTTAAATCGCATAATAATGAAAAACCATCGTGTTGATTTGTGGCGTAATTGATTAATGTATTATAAACCTAAACCTTGATTTCATGAAAAATTTCAATTTGATTACTAATGGATTCTTGATGATTGCTATCGTTTTTGGAAGCGCATCGTTTGCACAAAAATCCAAAATGGTTGGCGGCGCTGAGATGTATCCCAACAGGAACATCATTGAGAACGCTGTAAATAGCAAAGACCACACCACACTTGTGGCGGCAGTGAAAGCTGCAGATCTTGTGGAAACTCTTTCTGGAACAGGACCTTTCACGGTTTTTGCGCCAACGAACGAAGCTTTTGACAAACTGCCAAAAGGAACAGTTGAAACAGTCTTGAAGCCCGAGAACAAAAAAATGCTTCAGGGAATCTTGACCTACCATGTTGTTGCTGGTAAAATGAGCGCGAAAGAAATTAAAATGGCGATCAGGAAAGGCAGTGGAAAAGCAACAATGAAAACAGTTGAAGGTAATACGCTTACAGCGATGATGAAAGGAAAGAATATTGAAATAATGGACGATAAAGGCGGAATTGCCGTGATAACGATCGCCGACGTAAACCAGTCAAATGGGGTAATTCACGTAATAGACAATGTGCTGATGCACAAATAACAAATGTTTGTTTTGGTTGGTTAGATTCGGAAAGGGCTTTGCAGAAGATGCAAGGTCTTTTCTGTTTTAGCGAAGAACCGCTCCCACTTCTTTTTCGAGCTGGTGCTGGATTTTTCCCATCAGTTTTTCAATTTGAGAATCGGTCAAGGTTTTGGCGGAATCTTGAATCACAAAACTGACCGCATAAGATTTTTTGCCTTCGGGTAGTTTTTCACCTTCATAAACGTCAAAAAGATTTATTTCTTTCAGAATATTCTTGTCGCACTGCCTCGCAGCGCGAAATATATCTTCAAACCTCACTGCGGGATCGACCAGAAGTGCCAAGTCGCGCCGAACCTCTGGATACTTCGGGATTTCGTGAAACTTGATTTTGCCGCCAGCGAGTTTTAATACGATTGCCCAATTAATATCGGCGTAAAAAACATGTTGTTTAATATCAAAAGTCTTCAAAATCTTATTGCGAACCGTTCCGAATTCCGCGATCGTTTCGCGGCCCGACATCAACATTATGCCTTCGTTGAAAACGTCCGATTTCAATGGTTGTTCCTCAATCTTATGCAAACCAAGCCTCGAGAAAATAGATTGAAGATAACCTTTAAGGTAAAAGAAGTCCGATCTTGCCGTAGCATTTGCCCAATGTTCAGAATTTCTGTCACCTGTTACAAATAGGCTCAAATGTTTGTTTTCTGAATATTTTCCGTCAACTTTGTAGGTTTTTCCGAATTCATAAAACTTAAGATCTGCATTCCGGCGGTTTATGTTGTATAAAATTGCCTCAAGTCCTGAAAAGAGCATAGACTGGCGCATCGCCGAGAGATCGTGGCTCAACGGATTGAGCATCATAACGGTTTGTTCTTGATGAAGATCACCGGACAGCGAAACATAATCTGGCGTTGTCAACGAATTGGCCATCATCTCATTGAATCCTAGAGAATTCAATTGTGAAGCCACTATGTTCTGAATTTTATAATCTTCATTTCGTGGCGAATTTGCCATCGAAGCGTTGAGTTTTTTGCTGAAGCTGATATTGTTATAGCCATAAACGCGCAAAATTTCCTCAATAACATCAACTTCGCGATGAACGTCAACACGGTAGGCGGGAATCGTGAGTCCGAGTCCCACGTCGGTAAGGCTGTTGACTTTTATATCGAGCGATGCCAGTATTTTCTTGATGACTTCCTTTGGCAATTCCTGGCCAATGAGTTTCGCGGTTTTTGCGAAATTTAAAACGACCTGAAAATCCTCTATTTTCTTGGGATAGAAATCTACAATGTCCGATGTTACTTCGCCACCGGCTACTTCTTGTATTAAAATTGCCGCTCTTTTCAACGCGTACTCTGTCAATGTCGGATCGATGCCCCGCTCAAATCGAAAAGATGCGTCGGTGTTGAGATTGTGTCTTTTGGCGGTTTTTCGTATTGATATTGGATTGAAATAAGCACTTTCCAGAAATATACTTTCCGTCGATTCATTTACCGCTGAATCTTTCCCACCAAAGACACCCGCAATGCAGAGTGGTCCGTCCGCGTCGCAAATCATAAGATCTTCTGCCGAAAGTTCGCGTTCAACGTCGTCAAGCGTAATAAATTTTGTGCCATCAGCAACAGTTTTAACCATAATCTTCCCAGTGATTTTGGACGCGTCAAATGCGTGCAATGGTTGCCCGAGCTCATGCATGACATAATTCGTGACGTCAACAACATTGTTCTTCGGCGAAACTCCAATCGCCCGCAATCTGTTCAGAAGCCAATCTGGCGAGGACTTTACAGAAATTCCCGAAATGGTAATTCCACAATATCTGGGTGCAAGTTTTGGTTCTTTTACCTCTACATCAATTTTGAGCGTTCGCTTGTCCACCCTAAAATTGTTGACCGACGGCGTGATCAGTTCGATATTGTTTCCACGCAGCATCAATCCGGCGCGAAGATCTCTTGCAACACCAAAATGGCTCATCGCATCGGCGCGGTTTGGCGTCAGACCGATCTCAAAAACATCGTCGTTTTCGACTTTGAAAACCTCTGACAATGGTTTTCCGTTTGCCAACAATCTGTCAAGAATCATAATACCCTCATGGCTTTCGCCAATGCCGAGTTCGCTCGCGGAACAAATCATGCCGTGGCTTTCTTGGTCTCGGATATTCCCTTTTTTGATGACCAAAGGTTCGCCATCTTTTATGTACAAAGTTGTACCAATGGTCGCAACCGGAACTTTTTGTCCAGCGGTCACATTGGGCGCACCGCAAACAATCTGAACAGGAATACCATTTCCAAGATCAACTTTGGTCACTTTCAATCTATCGGCGTTCGGATGCTTTTCACAACTCAAAACTTCGCCAACAACAACACCTTCCAAACCGCCTTTGACCGAATAATATTTGTCAACGGTTTCCACTTCAAGCCCAAGGTCGGTGAGCACGCTTGCGGTTTCTTCGGGTTTGAGATCTGTTCTTATAAATTGTTTGAGCCAATTGTAGGAAATCTTCATAGGTAAAAACGAATGGTTGTGCGAATTTCAGCATGCAAATATAGCCAATGAAACAGCGATTTCAGGAGCCGTTTCTCGATTTTTTGTGCCATTTATTGCTTTAGAATTCTAGCTGATGTAGTTCCAAATGTGGCTTTTCTTGATTATCGCCGCGAATGTTTTTCTGATGTTCAAATTTTCGATACTTTCAAGTTGCGGGTCTTCGTCAAAGATATTGATTGCCCATTCTCGTGCGATCGTAAGTATTTCGCGGTCTTTCACAAGGTCGGCAATTTTGAGATTGAGCGCGCCGCTTTGCTGTTTTCCCATAATATCGCCCGGACCACGAAGTTTAAGATCGACCTCGGCAATCTCAAAACCATCGGTCGTGCTCACCATCGTCTCGATACGCATTTTGGAATCGGGACTTAATTTATGGCCCGTCATCAAAATACAAAAGCTTTGGTCCGCGCCACGACCCACGCGACCTCGCAGTTGATGCAATTGCGAAAGGCCAAATCTTTCGGCGCTTTCGATGATCATCACGCTCGCGTTGGGAACGTTCACGCCAACCTCGATCACTGTAGTCGCGACCATGATATTTGTTTTTCCGGCAACAAATCTTTGCATTTCTATTTCCTTATCAACAGGTTTCATTTGTCCGTGTACAACAGAAACCGCGTATTTTGGCAAAGGGAAATCCCTGGAAATACTTTCGTAACCATCCATCAAATCTTTGTAATCGAGCGTTTCGGATTCATTTATCAATGGATAGACAATATAAATCTGTCGTCCTTTTTGGATTTCGTCGCGAATGAATTTCCAAACGCTCAATCGGTTGGAATCAAATCTATGCACGGTCCTGATTGGTTTTCGTCCCGGCGGGAGCTCGTCGATCACCGAAATATCGAGGTCGCCGTACAAGCTCATCGCCAATGTGCGCGGAATCGGCGTTGCTGTCATGACCAAAACATGCGGCGGAATCGCATTTTTTGTCCAAAGTTTTGAACGCTGTTCGACACCAAACCGGTGCTGTTCGTCAATCACCGCAAGCCCAAGATTCTTGAACTGAACTTTATCCTCCAAAAGCGCGTGCGTTCCGATGATGATATCGAGCGTTCCATCTATCAACATCGAATGTATTTCCTTTCGTTCTGCGGTTTTGGACGATCCCGTGAGCAATCGAATGTTTACATCAAGGTCTTGTGCGAGTTCGGTCAAGCCATAAAAATGTTGCTGCGCCAAAATTTCGGTCGGTGCCATCAAGCAAGCCTGAAAACCGTTGTCCATTGCTATAAGCATAGTCATCAGGGCAACAATCGTCTTGCCAGAACCTACATCGCCCTGAAGCAATCTGTTCATCTGGGCGTGCTTTGACATATCTGCGCGGATTTCCTTGATCACTCTTTTCTGCGCGTCAGTGAGTTGAAAAGGCAAATGATAGTCGTAGAAATTGTGGAAATTCTTGCCAACCTTTTCGAATGCGTGGCCTTTTATCTTCTGCTTGCGCAATTTGTTTTTGGCGATCAACTGCATTTGGATAAAAAACAGTTCCTCGAATTTTAGGCGGAACTGCGCCCTGGCCAAGTTTTCTGCGCTTTTGGGGAAATGAATGTTCAACATCGCTTCGGATTTTGGCATCAGGTCAAGCTTGGATATAATAATAGGAGAGAGGCTTTCGCCGAAATTTCCTCCTATTTCGGCAAAGATGTTTTGGACATAATTCGAAATCAACCGGCTCGTGAGGTTTCTTTTGTTCAACATTTCGGTCGATGGATAAATGGCCTGCATCGCCGATCGTAATTTTGATTTGTGCTCATTGATGGTTTCCATTTCAGGATGAACCATACTGTATTGATTGTTATAAACGTTTGGTTTGCCAAAGATTACATAGGGTTCGTTTATTTTCAAAATTGACTCAATCGTCTTTTGTCCTCGAAACCAAACAAGTTCAATACTCCCGGTGGTGTCGGCAAAAGTTGCCACCAACCGTTTGCCTTTTTTCTGTTCGAAATATTTTAGATTGATGATTTTTCCGACAATCTGAACATCTGACAGCGTCTGGTCAAGCTCGGCAATTAGATAATACTTTGTGCGGTCAAGATATCTATTTGGATAAAATGACAGCAGATCCCCATATTTAAAAATACCCAGTTCTTTTTTCAGAAGCTCCGCGCGCGCCGTGCCGATGCCTTGTAGGTAATCGATGGGTTTTTCAAGTTGGGACATTCCAAATATTTGACGCTAAAATTAACCAATCGAGAATCAAAAGACAAAATGGTAAAGCTCGATAAATGTAAAACTTTGAACTTTTCTCACCTAATTATGTAACTTTTCGGCGTTACGAATTTTGCGAAAGCCATAACTTTGTCCGCAAACATTTTCCCCAAATGAAGTACTTAAAACTACTGTTTCTGATTTTTCCGCTTTCGATTTTTGCACAAAATCCATCCACGGTCGATTTCAAAACGATCAGCGCCAACATCGAGATCAACCCCGTCAAGCGAAATGTTGTGGGAAGCGCCGTTTACACATTTGAACTTTCCGATAAAAAAATCGATACTATCAGGGTCGACGCGGTCACAATGGTTTTCAGCGATGTTAGGCTCAACAACAAAAAAGTTGAATACAAGGTTTCCAAAAAACAATTGTTGCTTTACGACGGTTTCAAAAAAGGCAGCAATGAATTGACCTTCCATTATGAAGCATTCCCAACACAGGCAATGTACTTTGTCAATTGGGATTTTACACAACCAAACCCAAAACCTGCCGATGTCGACGGTCAGATCTGGACGCAAGGGCAAGGAAAGTACACGAGCAATTGGCTGCCAAGCTTTGACGATGTCAACGAAAAAACAATTTTTAATCTTACTTTCAAATTTGAAAAAAGCTTTACGGTCATCTCCAATGGAATTATGGCCAAACAAACCACTGACGGCGAAAATAGTATCTGGAATTATCAAATGTCGCAGCCGATGAGCAGCTACCTTGTAATGGTTGCGATTGGACATTTCGACAAGGAAATCAAAAAATCGGAATCTGGAATCGTCATCGAAAATTATTTTGAGCCTTCGGATTCATTGAAGGTTCCTTTCACTTATAAATATTCCGACCGCATTTTCAATAACTTGGAAAAGGAAATCGGCGTTCCATATCCGTGGAAAATCTATCGGCAGATTCCCGTGCGCGATTTTCTTTACGCCGGAATGGAAAATACGTCGTCCACGGTTTTCTCGCACGATTTTGTGGTTGATAAAATTGCCTTTAATGACAGAAATTATATCAATATAAGCGCGCACGAACTTGCACATCAATGGTTTGGCGATATGGTGACGGCGAAATCTGGCAAAGACCATTGGCTTCAGGAAGGTTTTGCAACATATTATGCATTGTTGGCAGAACGAGAGATTTTTGGCGATGATTATTTTTATTTGAAGCTGTTCAACACATCGCAACAAATAAAAGAAGCCTCGAAAACAGACAGAGTTCCAATTCTGGACCCGAAAGCGAGCTCCTTGACATTCTACCAAAAGGGCGCTTGGGCTCTGCATGTGCTAAGAGATAAAATTGGCGCGGAAAATTTTAGAAAAGCCGTTCAGGTCTATCTGTCGAAAAATGCTTTCAGGAATGTTGAAACAAGCGTTTTTCTTAATGAAATTGCAGTTGTTGCCCCGACATTTGACATACAGAACTTTAAAAAGACTTGGCTTGAATCGGCACAGTTTCCACAGAAAGATATTGATGAAGCCCTCGCAAAAAATGAATTCATCACAAAATACATCAAGGTTTTCAACAAGCCATTGAGCGTGATTCTGGATCGAGAGGAAATTATGAATATTTTGACGGGGAAAGATTATTACGCAATAAAAGAACTCGTGGTTTTCCAAACAACTTCGCAGCCTTTTACCGACAAGGAATATATTTTGAAATCGGCGATGCACACTAAACTATTGCCGTTAAGACAGGCTGTCGCGGTTTCGCTTGGCACGATTCCGGAAAGCTTTAGAACAGAATATGAGACATTGATGGACGATGATAGCTATGAAACACAAGAGATCGCGCTTTTCAATCTGTGGCGCGACTTTCCCGATCGCGCGCCTGATTATCTAATAAAATATAGGGACAGAAATGGGTTCAACAACAAGAATCTGAGACTTTTGTTCCTGTCAATGGTCTATACAACATCGGCTGATCCTAGCGAAAAACTGCAAGCTTTTCGTGAACTTTTGTCTTACACTGGAACAAATCATGATTCCGGACTTCAACAGAACGCTCTCGAAAAATTGATCACGCTCAAGCTAGTGACGCCCGAAGTACTGCGGAGTTTAGTCTATGGAATGGGCAGCCATCGATGGCAGTTCGCGAAATATTCCAAGGACAATTTGAAAGAACTTGCCCAGAACCAAACCAATATGATCGCGCTCAAAGGAATGTTGCCTACATTGCCCGTAAGGGAAAAAGCCCTTCTCACAAGATTTTTTGCCGACCTGAGAAAAGGTTAGATAATATCGCGCACCTCGTTCTTGATGAATGCCAATGCAGCAGAACTAGGCGTGGCCTTTTCGATAAAACTCTCAAGCATTTTTTCGCGCAGAGCGTTTGAATCTGCAACAGAATCATCGACCATATACCGTCGAATAGATTGAATGGTAACGTTTTTTGCTGTCGCGATGATGTTCCAGCAATCGTTGGAAATATAGATTTGCTGTGAAATATTGTGCTCAAATTCCTGGTCGATATGGTTGATCAACATTGTTCCGTAATCATTTTTGTCATTTGAAATCGGTGCGATTCTAGTCAGGATTTTCGACGGATCAATGCGCTCCATCAGAATCGTAAGTCGTTCGTAGGCTTGCAGACGCAGGGGCAAAGCTTCTTTTTGCGCATCTTTTATCATAAGAAAACGTCGGCGATTGTCCTCGTTCTTCACAAAATTCTGAAGAAAATAATAGGCGACGGCGGCCACGACAATGGCGGGCAACGTATAAGAGAGCAGTTCAAGAATTTTATCGGTGTTCATTGCGTTTGTTTTTTGTTATCGCGGGCAAAATTAGTCAATTGGGCAGTTAGAAAATTAAATAATTTGTCAATTCAATAACCTCGAAATTGGATAATTTGGAAATGTGGGTGCGGTGGTGATTGGGGTTTCTGTTTTGATGGGTTTTGCGATGGGTGCTGTTGTCTGATATATGAGGTTTCGCGGTTGGGAAAATTGGGGGAATAAATGTTCAGCTTGTGGGCACGGATTACAATCTTAAATCCGCGCTATCGTGTGACTAGATTGCTCATATCCGCGCGGTCGGGGGCTAAAGAAAAGTAAACGGTTCATCAACAATTAAATCTTAATTGTTTATTTATAATTTAGCAATCATACATTGCACAAGTATTTTTTATGATTATTAAATAATAACTGAAATTTAGCTAACCAAAAGTTGTTTTTCTTGCGAAATCATCAAAAAACTATCGAAAATTTTCAAATAATTAAATATTTAACAAAATTTTCAATTTTAACACTGTCAACAGATACAACCTATTCAACAATTCTTTAGTTTTACAAAACAGTTTTCAATTTATATACGCAGACTTCTTTTTTTCTTTTCCTGCTTAATTTTCTTAAGTTCAGACCGATTTCAGAATTTTCTTAATGTTCTTTAATATAAACACTTTAATTTTTATTACAATGAAACGAAAATACTATTTTATGATCGTGTTGATGGTTTCTTCTCTTGCTGTGTTAACAACATCGTGCAGCAGCGAAGAAAACACCGTAGCACCAACAGTGGCGGTTGCGCCGGCAGCCGCTAGAGCACCTGAGGTTTTGGCTTTTAGAGAGGCTATGATCAATCAAATCAAAGAGCGTAGCAAAATGGGCAAGCAAGCCAATGAAGCATCTGCCGAAATGAAAGAAAACCGGCAAATTGTTGATGCTGCTCGAAAGCTTTTGCTTGCAACGGGTCAAACGCAAGAGGAATTGCAATCAAAAACCGCTAACAGCAATGCGGTTCTTATCTCTATGGCGCTAAAAGAATATGCTAAACAATTACAACCAAACCATTAATAAGCTACATCATGAAAAAATTATTCACTTTTCTCGTTTGCCTTTTATTTTCATACGGCTTTTCACAAAAGACTGTGTATATTTTTAATGACAGTCATTACAGCGTAAATATCGCTGATATCACCACTTTGCCTAATAATGGCACTGGATATCCTCAATTTTCAAAGGCTGCGCCAAATACAATAACCTTGTTACCGATTTCTGGAGGTACCTCCTATATTTTAGACAATACATCCAGTGCAACAAAATTTCCTTTTCTCTCACCAGGAAGTAGCCCTCAAATAACTTCCTGGGGCAGAGTTCCAGGGGGAGGTTTTGGTGCGATTCCGACTAGTCCCAGTACTGCATACAATGGCTACGGCAATGGTCAGAAATTTAACTACATTAAATTTTCAGTTGGAACCAACGGAAATTTGGGGCAAACATCGTTATATGGACCATTCGATCAACACTTAACTGGCAATGGATGGGCTGCTGATTTATCAACAAATTATAATAGCGGCACTCTTCAGGAGACAGTTATTGTTATTTATGACTATCCATAAGAAATTTACCAAATGCGATTCTGCCGATTGTTTGGCAGAATCGCATTACTATATTATAAATATGAAAACATTATTTGCAACTATTATTATCGTGCTGACTAACTTCAGTATAAATAACGCTTTCTCCCAAAACTTCAATTACCAACGAACATGGGGAACATATTTTGGTGATGAAAATATTAGAATACGTGCAGATGCCATCGATCATCAGGGCAATATTTACATTGTTGGTCGCGCAACAATTGACCTTCCATCAGAAATTAACATTGCAACACCCGGTGCATATCAAAACGCTTACGGCGGCGGGGAGTCAGACGGGTTTATTGCGAAATTCAGTTCAGATGGTAACTTGTTATTTGCAACATATTTTGGCGGCGAGGAATTTGACAGGATAGATGGCGTCACGGTTGATAAAGATGACAATATTTATATAATCGGAAGCACCGAAAGCGATGATATGATCGCTTCAGATAATGCATTCCAACAGTATATGTTGGGCGGCTCGGATATATTTATCGCTAAATTTGCGCCTGACGGCAATAAAATTTGGAGCACCTATTTTGGCGGTGATAGCACTGAACTCGGAATCAAATATCCTTCCGATGAATCGTATGTCTATTCGGGAATAACCTGTGATCTACTTGATAATCTTTACATATTCAATATTACGCAGAGCACTGGTTTGGGCACACCGAACACATTCCAACCGGAGCGGCAAAACTCCCAATATCTGATCTCCAAATTCACCAGTGGCGGATTTCGTGTTTGGTCAACATACTACGACACCAACCAGGGAGAGATTCGCGCAATTGCCTGCACTAACAACGAACTTTATGTTGCTGGTCACACCTTTGATTGTATATTTCCGTTCAACAATAATACCTACAACACTTATTTTGCGACTCCAAATTGCCACCAAAACACGCCGGGAAGTTGCAGAGATGCCTTTTTGTCCAAGTTCTCAGTTGATGGTCAGAGATTATGGAGCACTTATGTTGGCGGATCCAATGTCGAGCATCTTGCATCGGAATCAATCAAGTGCTTTGATGGAAAAGTATACTTGGCAGGATTTACAGTAAGCCCAAACAACATCGCAACACCCGGTGCGTATCAGACGGCCTTCGACCAATACTCAAAATTTCTGGTGAAATTTGATGGCAACGGAACACGAGAGTGGGGCACGTACTGCGGGAGCAACCGTGAAAATGATGCGCAAGGCAGCGAAGCCTCGACATTTTTAAGTATTGATGATACTGGCAATCTATACCTGTCAGGTAGCACGAGCCTACGAGATGACATCGCTACAAGCGATGGATTTAGCCCTACAAAAAATGCTTATGGAGATGGATTCGTGGTTAAATTTAGCCCGGATGGCGAACGCAAATGGGGAACGTACTATGGCGGAAATGTTTATGATAGCGCAATCAAGACTTTGATTTTTGAAAACTCCTTTTATATCGTGGGCCAATCACGCACGATCCCAGGATTTCCGACCAATGTCACCACTCCCAATTCATTCCAACCAAACTATATTTTTAATGGCAGCGATAGTTATTACGCAGGCAATCCATTCATCGCAAAATTCGATCCCACCAATCTTTCAACCACGTCGAGCATATCACAAAAAGTCTCAATATATCCAAACCCAAACAATGGAAGTTTTACAATCACCTTAAAAAATGATTTTACCAAGAAAAATTCGATTGAAATCTACGATTTGCTCGGTCATCTATTGAGAAATCAGAATTTTGATAACAATGAGACTATCAATAATTTAAACCTCACAACCGGTATCTATTTTGCAAAAATAAAGACTGATGATAAATATTTGAAGACAGAAAAAATCATAGTGCGATAATATTGGTAATCAAACTCAGGGAAAAAAACTAATCAAGGCACTATTTGGCGCCACAAGTCCACAGTACAAAGAAATTACGGCACTTAAGTTCAGAAGATTTGAGGGCAAGGCATAAACCCGCTCATAATCACTACAGGTTCTGATCAAAAATGGCAGCACTAAAATCAAAATTCGCACTGCCATTTTCTTTTATCCAATAGCGCCACACCACATTCACAAACCCGCAATCTTAAGACCTAGGCACACCGCCACAACATCTACAAACAAACTTTGCACCCGCGCCGCAAAACCAAAAGAGCAAAATTTTCCAAACCGCACAGTGACAGATTCGTTTTATTATTCAATATTTGTCCTCTGTAGGACAAGACCAAAATAGGTAAATAATGCTAGGCGAAAAACTAAAAGAATTACGAGAAGCTAAAGGATTTGTGCAAAGACAAGTTGCTGCTGACTGGTTGACACTGCATACATTAGCAAAATGGAGCATAACGAAAAACCTGTTAGCCGCATTCATTTAAAAAAGCTATCCAAACTTTATAATGTTTCTGAAACTGAATTACTACCCATTTGGTTAGCAGACAAAATATTGCAGTTAGTAGAAAACGAAAAATATTCAATACAGTCCTTGGAAATGGTTTTAAACAAAGTAAAAGATAAGTGAACGATTTAACTCCATATCAAGCAAAGTACATTGCTTACGAGCTAACAAGATGTTATCCTTCGGGAAGTAGCGAAAAGTTTAACGTAGCATTAATGGATGCCCAAGTTGATTTGAATCCTCATCAAGTTGAAGCGGCACTTTTTGCTTTTAAATCGCCAATTGTAGCTGCAAACCGTTGTACATAAGCTGAAAACAAACATAAATTCAAACTAAAATATTGGAAAAACTAAAATCAATTGACATAGAATTATTTCTTTTCTTGAACGGAAAACATAATGTATTTTTTGATGTCATTATGTTTTGGGCACGTGATAAATTATTTTGGATTCCTTTTTACCTTGTTTTATTGTTGATAATCATTAAAGTTTTTAAAACAAAAAGTATTGGAATTTTTATAGCAATCGGAATTTTAATAACTCTTTGTGACCAAACTGCATCTCACCTGATAAAGCAAACCGTAATACGATTAAGACCTTCGCACGAACCAACATTAGAAAAATTAATTCATTTGAGCGATGCTGGTTCTGGAGGGCAATATGGTTTTGTGTCTTCGCACGCTGCCAATGCTTTTGGACTGGCAACTTTTATTATCTTGCTGTTAACAAAGAAATTTAATTGGCTGAAATGGACATTAATATTTTGGGCATTTTTGGTTAGTTATAACCGAATTTATAACGGAGTTCATTATCCTTCTGATGTTATTGTTGCTTCAATAATTGGAATTATATTCGGTTTTTTAGTTTATTATATTATAATTAAAATGAAACCCGAAATCAAAATAGATAAATAAAATAAACGCTTTACAAAAGATGAAAATTAAACCTGAAATCAAAAATTATAAATTGAAATACATAACACGGACAGTTTGGATTTTATCATTGGTTAGTTTGTTCACGGACACTGCCAGCGAAATGCTATATCCAATTATGCCGATTTACTTAAAGTCAATTGGTTTTTCAATTGTGCTTATTGGAATACTTGAAGGAGTTGCAGAAGCGACAGCAGGTTTAAGCAAAGGCTATTTCGGTAAACTCTCAGACACTTCGGGCAAACGAGTTCCATTCGTTCAAATAGGCTATGCTTTTAGTGCTATTTCCAAACCAATGATGGCAATTTTCATTTATCCACTTTGGATTTTCTTTGCTCGGACAATTGACCGTTTCGGAAAAGGAATTAGAACAGGTGCAAGAGATGCCATACTATCAGACGAAGCAACCGCAGAAACGAAAGGTAAAGTTTTTGGCTTTCATCGTTCAATGGACACTTTGGGTGCAGTAATCGGACCTTCCTTGGCTTTGGTTTATTTGTTCTATTTTCCACAGGACTACAAAACACTTTTTTTTATTGCTTTTATTCCTGGACTTCTTGCGGTGCTGGCTTCGTTTTATTTAAAGGACAAAAAAGCGAATGAAATCAGACTAAAAGCATCAACACCCTTTTTTTCATTTCTAAAATATTGGAAAGTAAGC
>JBBSUW010000052.1:0-18510 GCA_038234025.1 Flavobacteriales bacterium | reverse complement strand
GTTTTCAGGTTGTGCATGTTGATAAATGTAAGATACTTATCTAAAATACTGTTTTTCAGTATTATGCACAACTTTTATTATATGTTTTTATTGATTGTTTTAAAAAGTCAAACCGCACAACGGGTTAGTTTAATGTTATGAGTCAAACTAAAACAGGTTCGACTCCGGCTCCGGGTACAAAAGCCTCTCGATTTCGAGAGGCTTTTTTATTGCGAAATATTTGATTTAGTTTAATGTTAGGAACTTATGAAATCGAGGCAGAGGGAAATTATCTCTTCAAGTTGACCGACGACGGCTATATCGTTGCGCCCTTCAATGATTTGAATGATCTCTGCCGTTTTATTGTTGCGAACTGAAACCGAAAAAGCCATCAAGTTATCGCCTAAATCCATAATTTATTTTTGGAGCTATTTCCCGCTGTCCACTGTATCTTTTTCTTTCGCCGAAAGGGCGAAAGAAAAAGGATGCCGTTCCCATCGGGGCTAGGCTTGCAATCTTTAGTCAGGAATTAAATACAAATCCATGGACAACTAGCGATGAGCGCAGCTGTGCAAGAAATCCACGCAAATAACCATTCAAAAGCTAAAAAGGGCACATAAAACCAAATCCTGTCGATCAAAACACAACCTTCATGTAAACCACAATCCCACTTTCCAAAACAATTTTTATTATCAGAGCTTGTTGTTGCTTTTGAAAATCATCAATCGTTAATACGTTTTTTCCGATAGCGTTCTCGTCATATATTTTTCTCCCTAATAAATCAGAAATACTGACGGCTGCAATGTGTTCTGATTGCGACCTTATTTTTATATTATCCGATACAGCCACCATAACATCGCGAGCCATATTGAACTCGGTTGTCTCAAGAGATGGATCACGAAAGACAACCTCGAAACGACCAGGAAAAGCTCCCGCGCTCGTAGAAAAATCATACCCTGACTCAAGATTGACTAGTATCTGGTTTTGGTTGTCCTTCAAGAAAATTTCCTGTCCCGCAAAAGCGCTATCAATGTGGTCGATAGCATTAGAGTAGCTCCCAGCGGCGCTTGACGCAAAATTCATAGGGAAAACTGCATTGTCAGTAAAAGGCAAAGCCTTTAATTGCACTGCAAAGTTATCATCACCAATCTTGGAGGCAAAAAATGTTGAACTATCGCCAATGTATTTCCCGTCCAAATTATCTTCCGCATTCAGCGCTGACTCCATAAATCCAATCATTGTTTGGGCAAAAAAACCATTCTCATTGGTCAGGTTCAACCAAATCCGCTGTCTTTGGAGCAGCGCGCTTGTGGAAACAATTGGCGCAAGCCTAAAAAACTGGTTTTCATTGTTGCCAACTCTTTGGGCGTTTGAAAATAGAAGCGTGGGAGATGTCGTATAATCCAATCGCATCAACGGATTTGAGTTTCTCTTGATCACCGCGCTTCCGGTGTTGGCAACATTGTTGACCTGGACAAGATTTGAATTATTCTCCATCCAGAAATCTGAGCCGCTCTCTATGCTTACCTCGTTTTGAATTAGAATATTGATCCCACTTTGGACGGTCATCTCTGAGTTGTTGATAAGGGTAAGGTTGCACGCTTCAAGATTTCTGTTCAGGGCAAGGTTGCCATCTATCGTCGCAGAGACATTGTCCACGGGAAAGCCATTTGTCCAGACCGAGCCGTTCCAAGTGGTCGAAATATCGCCGCATGCAAGCGCGTTGTTGTTGCTTGTACAGATATTCATCGACCAAGCATTCAATGCACCGCCATCTGCATTGGCATTGTCAAAAATTCGGAGCGTCCAATTCCCTGAGGGATTTTCTGCATTCAACCCTGTCAACGCTTGCGACGGCAGAACAGTTCCGCTGATAGTGGGCGTTCCACCGCAAACATTTGCAGTTCCCAAATCAGAAAAAGTGGCGCTGACGTCATTATTGCTGCCGCACTGATTTGTACAAAGTACGATCTGCGTGCCGTTCGGCGAAATCAATGTCGCGGTAAGGTCGGCGGTGTAACTATGTGAAATATTTACTGTAACCGTAACGCTGCTGATGTTGTCAAGAGTCGTCGGAACCGTCAAAATAGAATTTATGGTTGGCGTTCCCGACGCGGATATCGCAATCGGAACGTTTGTCGAAGTATGATCGGTACAAGCACTGCTACCGGTCGTAAAACGCATGCTTTCGCCAAAATTTCCTTCGCACGACGAATTTTTGGGCTTTACTTTCCAAAAGTAATTGGCATTTGCCGAAAGGCCAGAAACCGTAAAGCTTGTTCCCGAAACATTTCCGTCAACTATGATATTTGTAAAATCCACGTCCGTTGAAACGATCAGATTATAGAAAGTCGCGGCGGCATCGCCTGTCCAGTTCAAGTTTACAGATGTAGGTTGACCTGTTGCGTTAGATACGGGAGAAACCCCGCTCACGATCGTAAAATTCCCGTTTTGAACATCAAGATAAACATTGGCGCCCTTGGTCGTCGCGCCCGAAGTTGCGCTCACCACCAGTTGATAGATTCCCGGCGCAACGCTCAAAGTTGTCGCAACTGTAAGTATGATATCGCTCGTAGTTGAAGCCGTAGTTGAAGAAAGTGAGACCGTTGTTCCCGAGGGAATTCCCGCTACCGATATATTTGAATTGCTAGAAAATCCGCCAACCGTTCCGTATTTTAATGTAAATGAAGTTTGCTGTCCTTGGCAAACGCTTTTGTTCTGACCGCCTTCTACACCATCATACGACAATGAAAAAGTTGCCGTAGTAGTGCCGATCGTAAAATTGGTATTGGAAACATCCAGAAAAATATTGTCATGACCCCGAACCATAATCCTGTTTTGGGTTCCTGCTGCATTTGGGATTGTAACCAATTCACTGCCGTCGTTCGGCACTTTGCTCGCCAGTAAGATCGGAAATGTTGAGGCCGATGTCGGTCGAAAGATAAATGTCCACAAAAGGCGTGTCAACGCCGTTGGCGTTCGTTCCAGCAACATCCCAAGTGACAGTTCGATTGCTTGCCGCGGTCCAGTTAACATTTGTGTTTGGAGATGATACCAAAAAAGGGCCTGCGGCCGCAGTCACATTCACAGTTGAAAGATCGGACGCGTACTGTCCTGCCATTGCCACGTTGTCGCGGGCCACGACCGAAAAATCAAGCGCGCGGGCAATTGAGGGAACAACTTCCCAAGTGTTGGCCGTTGCTCCGGTCAAAATTGTTGCCATTTCGGGGAAATATCTTTGCGGCGAAACTGTTGACGGCTTCGATCTAAACATTGGGCTAACCGCACGCGTTGGAGCAGGAGCCGCTGTCGTGTTTGGATTTCCGGGGTCGTTTTCTTCCCAATTGTAAAATAGTGTGTCACCGTCAGGATCTGAACCTGTTGCGGTCAGCACAAACGCCGTGCTTTTGGGAATAGTAAAATCCGCGCCCGCTGATACCGTTGGCGCATTGTTTCCAGTTGTCGTGTTTACCGAGCAGCTGCCCGTTGGGGTTTTGACGTAAGCCAAAATATCGCGAAGGTTTACGTACGCAAAATAAGCATCGCTGTTGTTCTGGACATTGGTAGCGCATTCCCTGCATAGCCCATTATAGTGGACGCGCTTCCGGGCTCGACCTCCGTAAGGCCGCTGCCCGAGCGGCAACTGCTGCTGCTCATTGTGTGATAACCGCCAAATTGATGGCCCATTTCGTGCGCCACATAATCGATGTCAAACGGATCGCCCGTCGGATTCGATCGTCCGGTGTAACCGCGACCTTTGTGCGTCGAGTTTTGCGAATTGCTTTTGCAGACACAAGCTATGCAACCTGCATTTCCGCCGCCCGTTGTGTTGAAATTGTGTCCTATGTCGTAATTGTTGACGCCAATTTGCGCATCGATGGTCTGCGCGGTTTTAGTGTTGTATTCTCCTGTCCAAGGATCAGCGTTGACATCTCCAAGATAAATGAGAAGGTCGTTGTTTGCCACAAAAATCATTGTGATGCCGAGGTCAAGTTCATAAACGCCGTTGACGCGAGTCATGGTTATTGCCATCTGCGACTGGATGTTTGCTTTTTTCTGCATCAATGTTCCGTTTCCGGCAAAAATATTTCCATATTCCGCAGTGCAAGATTGTGCTAGGCGATAAGTCCTCAAAAGGCCATCGTCGGCGTCGGCCCGATCCAATGACGAATTTCGATCGTTGTCAATTGAAGGCAGAACGGTGCCATCGCCGCTTTCACAGACAAAATCCAGTGGGTTTTCAAGCGAGGATTTTTCATAGACCATATAAAATCTTTGATCTATTGTGAGCGGATCGATAAAAGTGGTGCTGCTGCCACGTGACAATGTCATCGAGTGAAAACCCAGCGTTGTCACACTAAAGCGCGCTACCGCCGACTTATCGTCGACGCCCTGGGCAGGATAAGATTTTATCATCGGAAATTTGGCGGCAAGCCCGGCTTCCATTATCGGCGCCTCAAAGACCAGAAAGTTCTGAAAATTGCCGTTTGCATCCGGAAGCGAGATGATTGTATTTGAATTCCGCGATGAGTTCCGGAGTGGCGCCGTCGCCAATATGGCTTTAAGCGCATCCATGTCCAGCGCGAATGTCTGATATTTTGCGGGGATATTGGCGCGGTATTTCTTTTCAGAAGATGCAAAATTGTCATCTGCGCGTGTCCATATATTGTTTTGGCCCAAAGAAACTAGTGAAAAAAGCAGAATAGGCAGTAGTAATAATTTGCGCATACGTGGTATTTGTGGCCAAACGTTTGTTTTTTGGCAAGTTAAGTTTACATTATACGGTTTTAAAATCGAGATACCTAACCCGCGATCGATGAATTTTAGAATCTCGCAAAGTCAAAAACAGATTCAGGAAACCTGTAAATCCGCAGTTCTTGCAATTGTGTCACAAATTTTGTCCACAATAAATTTTGAGGCTGCTTCGCAAAAGTCCAGTCCCGAATAATCAGGATTGTAGCCGCCAATGTAAGGAACGGCCATAATGTAGATTCTCTGATTGGGCGCACCGCGCTTATCAATGATCTGGTAGTTGTCGTTAATTGCAATTCCAGGAACTTTCAGCACGATTTCGCCATCCTTGACTTTTTGTGCATTGGCATGTTCTTCCCTCAAGAATCGCTCACCAACCAAGGCAGATTGGAATTTTATGCGCGCTGGTACTACCGCTCCGTGATCTAGAAGGCTGCGGAATGGGAATTTTTCATAAGATATTTGGGGCTGGCCAACGCAGTCGATAAATGTTTTGAAACGGATGTTTTTTTGATCGCCATTTTCATCTTTGTAGTGGTATTTTGCGCCGCCTTCACTCATCGGCTCAACATGGCTATTTTCGCCCACTTCCACTATTTCAAGAACGCCGGCATCATGCAGTGCCATTAGTTCCACGCACGAACTCTGCGGAACGTATGCAATCACAACAGAAATCAACGGTTTCAGAACTTTATGGAGGCGCAAATTATCCTCAGCCGATAGATATTTGGCGGGATGGTTCATGGCGAACGACAATACACCGAGCATTTCTTTCCAATAAATGGATTCGTGGCGCTTGATGGATTTTTCGGCCTCGGCGAATTCAGCCTTCAGCAGCACAAAAGTGTCCCCGCGCTCACGGCTTTCCATCATTGCATCTACAAATTCCTCCACGTTCATATGTTTTACACGTTCATAAAAAACCGGGTCTTTTGATTTTATAGGTTCTTTAAAATCGTTCTCGAACAAATAATCCAGTGAAAGAAACCCTCCATTCGATAAAATGTGCGCATCTATCTCATCCCTACTAAGTATCGAATCATTGTTGAGGTGAGAATCCTCAAGATGAAATCTTACGCCGGGCAATAGTCCGTTTCGCGAATGCATTACCATCTTAAAATTCGTGGCGTGTTCCGATGGGTGGTAAACAAGTTTGCCGTCATCGCATTTTTCGAAATTCCCATTTGCCCTCGCCAAAGTTTTAATTGCGTCGATAGCTGTAAGCGACGAACCTTTTATCGCAATAGTATGGTCGAATATCCTATCCAATTTTGCCGGTGGATATGGAGAATCATAATAGGATGGAATTTTGCCCTCCTGGACAATAGGCCAATTGTGGCCAGTGCAGATTATAGCCATATCAAAACTAGAAATACCATGATTTTCAATTTCGATTGAAACCTCGTTTAGATCCGGTCGATCTATAATATCGGTGACCTTGCTACTGTAATTGACATCCGTAACAATTCCTTTCGACTTTGCCAAATTCCTTAACAGATCAAACTGCGCGGACAAATATTCCCCAAAAAGCAACCGTGGCAAAACCTTGTACTCATTAAACTTTTCGGGGTCTATCCCAAATCTATCCAGAAGGATTTTGGGCGCGGTATAAATCCACTCGTGGATGCTCGTGACGATCTGCGGGATTTCATTGTCCGAAACATTGGTAACGTGTTCATCATTAGCGCCTCCCAAACTGTACGGCATACCTGCGCCCAGTCTATCGCTTTTTTCAAAAATGGTAATTTCAAAATCTGTCCGTCCAGATTCTATCAATCTTTTATAAGCGAACAATGCGCTCGGTCCGCCGCCCAAAATCGCGATTTTTATGGGAGGTGATAATTGTTTATTGGTCAATGTTAGAATATTTAAAAACACGGTTAAGCCTCTCCATTAAGCACTTTTGATTGCAGCCGATATAAGTAACGATTTATTGAGAACAGCTTCCAAATATCCTGCAAATCACACCCACTGATTTTACATAATTAAAAGGTACGCCAAGTACAATTAATATCAGCAGGATTCGTTAAAACCAGAAATCGATGGCAAAAGAATTATAATGGCTGCGTTTGATATCTGTCGTTATGGCTTTCGTCTTTTCGTCGTTTGATATAGATCAATTGAAAGGCCAATGGTCAAGATAATGCTCGATGAAACCCGCAACCAAAAATCGCTATCGAATTTATCGGCTGTCAGTATAGCGCTTATAAGAAAATTGCGATCTGCAAAATGTTCTTGTTCATGTCCAAAGAATTTCCATAAAATTAAAAATTTCCGATTAAATAAATTGTGTAGTAACCAGTCTTTTTTGACGGTAAAAAACCTTCGATCTTTGATGTTTCGAAAATTATTCCAGAGCTAGAGCGCTTGCGTTAGCGGGTGGCAGCGGTATCCTTTTTTTTCGCCCTTTTCGGCGAAAAAAAAGATAAAGCAGAACACGCGGCGGCTTTTTCTGCCGCAACGCCCAAATCAAAAACGTAAGGTTTTTTTAAATCAGGTTCAATATAAAACTGGGGAAAATCCCGATGAAAATGTTCCCCAATATCGCCAGCGACGCCACGATAAAGAAGGCAACTGGCGCTTTGGTTTCCAATGCAGCTTCCGAAGGTTCTTGAGTGAACATTGCCAGGATAATCTTGAAATAATATCCGACACTGATGATCGAGTTGATCACCGCGACGATGACCAAAACCAAATATCCGGCATTGATCGTGGTTGTGAACAATGTGAACTTCGCAAAGAACCCGGCAAAAATAGGGATTCCCGCCATGGACAGCATTGCAGAGGTCAAAATCACAGCCAAAAGTGGACGCGTTTTTCCAAGTCCGTTGAAGTGCGGAATGGTTTCATTGTTCGTGTTTCGGGTAACGAAAAGGACAACGGCAAAAGCCGCGATGCCCGCCAAGGCATAAGCTGCGGTGTAATAAAGCAAAATTCCAGCAGCGCTCGAGAGCGACAAAAGCGCCATAAGCATAAAACCGGCGTGGGAAATTCCCGAGAAAGCGAGCATTCGTTTTACATTTATTTGGCGCAATGCCATTATATTTCCGATTGTCATCGAAAGCATTGAAACCACGACGATCACGATCTGGAACGATGTATTGATATCGGCGTTGAGCGCAAAAAGTATCTTGAAAAATGACGCCATTGCCACAACTTTTGCCAGCGTGCTCATCGTAGCCGTTGTCAACGTTGGCGAACCTTCATAAACATCGGGTGCCCAAAAATGGAAAGGTGCGGCCGCGATCTTGAAGAACATTCCGATAGACATCAATATGATTCCGATGGGAAA
The DNA here is from genome assembly GCA_038234025.1 of Flavobacteriales bacterium. GTDB lineage: Bacteria > Bacteroidota > Bacteroidia > Flavobacteriales > Flavobacteriaceae > Flavobacterium. Next base: position 10,487 of record JBBSUW010000052.1, on the reverse strand, counting down.
CCAGATAGGAAGCTCGGCACTTCGCGAAAGCGCGTAGATTTCGTCAATGTCAAAACTTCCGATGCCGCCGTAGATCAAGCAGATTCCGAAAAGCAAAATTCCTGAGGCAAAAGATCCCATCAAAAAATATTTCATTCCGGCTTCGTTGCTCTTGAGATTAAGCCTGTTGCTTGCCGCCAAAATGTAAAGTGAAATCGACAGAACCTCGATACCTAAAAAGAACATCGCAAGATTTCCGAACGAAACCATAGCGATGCCGCCCGCGAGCAAGAATATCTTTATGGCTATAAAATCGGAAATCTTGTTGGCTTCCTTTCTATAAAAATCGTGGCTCAATCCAACTATAAAAATCATCAGAATTATGAAAAGCGCCGAGAACGCGCTCGAGAATGGCGTTGTGGTGATCATATTGTTATAATATGAAGCCGTCATCCCAAATTCGCTTATGGTAATGGCTAATGCGGCAAAAAGTCCGGCGAGCGCGAACGGCACGATGGCCTTTCGCATATTGAAAATCTCAAACAAGAGGCATAAAATTCCGAGTCCCGTTATGGCGATTAATGTGTTCATTTTCTATTTGAATGTATTGAACCTGTTGAGGTGGCCGAGCGTTTGCTCTATCGAAGGCGTGATCAGGTCGTAAAAAGGTTTTGGATAAAGTCCGAAGAACAACAGTAACCCGACGATTATCAAGAGCGTAAGCTTTTCGTTGACGGTGACATCGGCAAATGGTCGGGCATTCGTTGGTCCGAGCATCACGTTCTGGAACATTCGCAACATATAGACGGCGCCGAGGATGATCGTCATTCCGCCAAGAATCGCGTACCAAACATTTATTTGATAAAGACTGTAAAGCACGGTGAACTCGCCCACAAAGTTGAACGTTCCGGGAAGCGCCACCGACGCCAGCACCAGTATCATAAACATCGAGGCAAAGGCTGGTGCCAAAGCGCGAATGCCGCCCATCTCGGCGATCGTGTAGGTTTTGAACCGGCGATGGATTATTTCGGCGACCAAGAAAAGACCGACGATCACAAATCCGTGCGCGATCATTTGCAGAACCGCGCCGCGAATGCCGTCCATCGTCATTGTATAGCAACCGGCGGCGATCAAACCAACGTGCGCCAATGACGAATAGGCGAGAAGCTTTTTAAGATTTTTCTGTTTGATGGCAAGGATGGAACCGTAGATAACGCCCGCGATCGAAAGTCCCAAAAACCAGGGCATATAAGTTTTTGCAGCTTCGGGCGCGATCGGCAACTGCCAACGGATGACGCTGAAAAGTCCCATCTTCAACATTATTCCAGAGAGCAACATCGTGCCAACGGTCGGTGCTTTTTTGTAGACCGAAGCCTGCCAAGAATGGAAAGGTACAATCGGTATTTTTATCGCGTAGGCCAAAAAGAAAGCGAGGAATATCCAAAGTTGTTCGGTGTCCGAAAGTCTTACTTGTGAAAGATCGCCGAGCAGGAAGTTTCCGGTTTTTGTGTACAGGTAGGCGAATGCGACAAGCATAAACAACGAACCCGCAAAAGTGTAGATAAAGAACTTGATTACGGCGCGCTTGCGACTTTCATAATCGCCGTTGCCCCAAAGCAGCGCGATAAAATATATCGGAACGAGCGCCATTTCCCAAAAAATATAGTAAAGTAATCCATCGGCGGCAAGGAAAGTCCCGACCATGGCGAACGCCATAAAAAGCATCAGCGCGTAAATTGATTTTGCGTTCGCAAAGACATTTGGCAACGAAGAATAAATGATAAGGGGCAAAAGCGTTGTGGTCAAAATCACCATCGACATCGAAAGACCGTCGGCCTGGAGCGTGAAATAAACCTTTGGGTTCGAGATCCACAACGACAGCACGCTGGGATCGTTGCCGTTCTGCAATTGCAAAAGCAGGTAAACCGAAACGCCGAATGCCGCGAGCGACCACGCCAACGCCATTCGCGAAGCAATTCTATCACCCGAAAAATAGGTGACGATCGCGCCAAAAAGAAGTATAAATAATAAGTAAGTAACGTCCATAATAATTATTTGGCAATAAACATAAAGGTTAAAATCGCGCAAACGCCCAACACAAAAGCAAATAGGTAAAAGCCGACATTGCCGCTCTGCATCACGCGAACGCCATTTGAAACTTTGACCGACGCTTTTCCGAATCCGTAAACAACATTTGAAATCGCGGGCTCGATATTTTCACGGAAGAAATCCGAAAGCCCATAGATCGGTTTTGTAATCAGGAACGCATAAATTTCATCTACATAGTATTTATTGTACAGCGTTTTTGTGATGCCCTGCATTTGTTCGTCGGTTTCGGGAACCTGGTTTTTGCTGATATATGTCGCGTAAGCCCAACCAATCCCGAGCAAAGCTCCGGCCGTCGCGATCGCCATCAAAATATATTCTGTCGTGCCAAGATGGTGCGCTTCACCGGCAACTTCATTTAACAAAGGCGCAAGATAATTGTTGAGCCAACTGTTGCCCGGCAAACTTATAAGTCCGCCAATTGTTGCCAAAATCGCGAGCACGATCAATGGAAAAGTGATCAGTCCCGGACTTTCGTGAAGGTGCGATCGTTGGTGCACGCTTCCGCGGAATTTTCCATAGAATGTCAGGAACATCAACCTGAACATATAGAACGCCGTCATTATCGAGGCAACCGAGCCAATTGCCCAAAGTGGAATATTCGCGTGAAAAGCCGTCATCAAAATCTCATCTTTTGACCAAAAACCCGCGAGTGGAAATATTCCAGAAATGGCCAAGCTCGACAGCAACATTGTGATAAAAGTGATCGGCATCGCCTTTTTGAGCGCGCCCATTTTTCGCATGTCCTGTTCGCCGCCCATTGCGTGGATCACCGAACCGGCGCCAAGGAAAAGACAAGCTTTGAAGAAAGCGTGCGTGATCACGTGGAAAACCGCGACCTCATAAGCGCCAAGGCCGAGCGCCAAGAACATCAGTCCGAGTTGCGAGACCGTTGAGTATGCCAAAACCTTTTTGATATCCGTTTGCACCAAGCCGATCGTGGCCGCTACCAGTGACGTTATCGCGCCAATCGAGGCAATGATCATATTGACCAAATGCATTTGCTCGAAATCGAACCCGAACAAAAAGTGCATTCTCGTTATCATAAAAATTCCCGCCGTGACCATCGTCGCCGCGTGGATCAAAGCCGACACCGGTGTTGGTCCCGCCATCGCATCCGGAAGCCAAGTGTAAAGTGGAATCTGTGCCGATTTTCCGCTCGCGCCGATAAAAAGTGCAAAGGCCGCAACGGCAAACCAAACTTTCTGACTTGAATTCGTTCCGCCCTCGAGCACCATTTGCATATCGCCAAAATTCAATGTGGATAACAGCGAGCCCAAAATGAATATTCCGATAAGGAAACCAAGGTCGCCGATGCGGTTCATTATAAAGGCTTTTTTTGCTGCGTCATTATAATCATTGTTGCTGTACCAAAAACCTATCAATAGATAAGAACAAAGTCCGACGCCTTCCCAACCGATGAACATTATCACGAGATTGCTGCCCATAACGAGCGTCATCATAAAGAAAACGAAAAGGTTCAGGTAAGCAAAAAACTTGTGACGGTTGATGTCGTCGTGCATATAACTGATCGAATACATGTGGATCAACGTCCCGATTCCGGTGACGAACATCAGCCAAAGCAACGAAAGTTGGTCGAGCAAAAAGCCCATTTCCAATTTAAAATTGCGCATCTGCAACCAATCGAAAAGCTTGATCTCGATTGCTTTTCCGGTCTGGTTTATTTGTACAAAAAAGAAGATCGTGATGATAAAAGAGATGAGAACGGTCAATGTCCCAAGAATTCCACCGCCATTGTGGCCCAACTTTTTACCAAAGAAAACATTGATCAGAAATCCTGCAAACGGCGTGAGAACGAGAAGTAGCGCGAGTAAAGTATTGTCCATTGTTATCCTTTGAGATTTTTGACATTGTCAAGATCGATCGAACCTAGATTCCTGAAAATCGAGACCACGATCGCAAGTCCCACGGCAACTTCGGCAGCGGCAACAGCCATAGAAAAGAACACGAAAACCTGTCCTGAAGCATCTTGATGATAGGTCGAAAACGCCACGAACAAAAGGTTGACGGCGTTGAGCATTATCTCGATCGACATAAATACGATGATTGCATTCCTGCGATAAAGCACACCAAAAACGCCTATGCTGAACAAAAGCACGCACAAGAAGATGTAGTTTTCGATGCCGATCTGGTTTAAAACATTTCCCATTATTCTACTGGTTTTTCTTTTTTCGACAAAAGTACCGCGCCGATCATGGCCACGAGCAACAATATAGAGGCAAATTCAAACGGCACCATAAATCCGGTATCGCTGTCCAGCAGCACTTTTCCCAAAACTTTTATGGATTGGTAATCTTCGCCGGTGGTGTCATATTGTCCAACGATCGGTTTTGAATTTATGAATATCGCAATCAGAACAACGCTGATCAGAACGAAGAAAATTCCTGCTGCCCAACGCGTTACACGAGGTTTGTGAACTTCATCTTCCTTGTTGAGGTTCATCAACATCACGGTGAACAAGAACAAGATCATGATCGCGCCGCTGTAAACGATGATGTGGACCATTGCCAGAAATTGTGCGTTGAAAAGCAGATAATGGCCGGCAATTGAGAAGAAACAGATCACGAGATAGATCGCGCTGTGGATCGGGTTTTTGCTGAAGATCGTCATCATTGCAGATCCCAACGTAACAACCGAAAGCACGCAAAAAATAATAAGCACTGTTGACATCAGTTGGGTTTTTTGGATTGTGCATCTTGCGCGTTCTTCATCGCTGCGGTCAATGGCATCACGAGCTTGTCCTTGCCAAAGATAAAACTTTCGCGGTCGTACATCGACGGCACGAGCACTTTTGATTCGGTCAAATAAACAGCATCTTTCGGGCAAGCTTCCTCACAAAGCCCGCAGAAAATGCAGCGCAACATATTGATTTCATAAACCAAGGCATATTTTTCCTCGCGGTAAAGGTGTTTTTCGTCCGGTCTGCGTTCTCCTGCCGTCATCGTGATTGCTTCGGCCGGGCACGAAAGCGCGCAAAGTCCGCACGCCGTACAGTTTTCTCGACCCAGTTCATCGCGTTTCAATGAATGTTGGCCACGCCAAATAGCAGCACGAGCGCGCACTTGTTCCGGATATTTAATGGTCACTTTTCGCTTGAACAAATGCGAGATCGTGATCATCATTCCCTTCAAGATCGTCCACAGGTAAAGGCTTTCCAAGAAAGTCATCTTCTTGTTACTCACCTCTTTTTTCCGACCCGATAAAGACATCGTTTGTATCGACATATCTTTTTTTCTTTTTGTTTGAAGCAGAAAATTCCGGCTTCTTTTTATGATTTGTCCCGCTTTCCGCTGTATCTTTTTTCCTTCCCAAAAGGTCAGAAAAAAAAGGATGCCGCTTCAATCGGGGCTAAATTTCGTGTTTAATATTTTCCGGGAAAATCCGTGGATAATCTTCTGGAATATTTATATAATTGTTAACGATTCATTGATATTTTAGCCTCGAAATCTTTTCTATGACCTTCGCCATAAACTATCAATATTTTTTTATCTGCTTTTGATTTAATCAAATCAATCAAATAATTGTTTCTGTAGTTGATTACAATATTTTTATATTGTTGATTACTATAAAAAGTCCCTTTCTCGTATTTGGCATCAAATGGCGTACTGTAATCGATGCTCTCAAGTGTTACCGCGCCATTTTGCTTTTCCCATTCATTGATGAATTGCAGATAATCAACATCCGCTCTTATATCGCTATCGGTTATTCCCAATTCAGGATATGAAGGTTGTTCAATATATTTCTCAAACATCGTACCTTCGGTAACGTCATCATAGCTTCCACCAAATCCTTTTATCTTTCTGACTTTTCTTCTAATTACATCATTTTGCAAACTATCATTTCCGAATTTTGTGCTTATCTGCTCGTAATAAACTATGTAACCGTTCTTTTTAAAATCTGAAATCTTATTCTTCACATCGTCATAAAATTCTTTTTTACCCAAATGATGCATCGGAATATATTTGATTTCTTTATCACTGATTGCATAAGAATAAATTTCAGCATCGGTTTTTTTCATTTCAGAAACGCTCTTGACCACTTTGCAAGATGATATCGAAACCAAAATGAAAATCGACAAAATTATTTTTAAATATTTACTCATAACTTTCTTCAAATATATCAATGTAGATTATGATTGTAATTTTTATTACCCTAAAACAACTTCCCATCATAAATTAAAATCACAATCCCAGTCAGCAACACATTAAAAATCGAAAGCGGAATCAAAATCTTCCAGCCCAATCGCATCAATTGGTCATATCTAAAACGTGGGATCGTCCATCGCACCCACATATAGAAAAATATGAAAAAGCACAATTTTGCGAAAAGGACAGCGATTCCAATGATGTTCGCCGGATTGACGCCCCAGTTTTCGACCGCCCAAGACATTCCCGGATAATTGTAACCGCCAAAATAAAGCACCGCCAAAATCGTAGATGAAATAAACATACTTGCGTATTCTGCAAACAGGTAAAAGCCCATTCGCATCGACGAATATTCTGTGTGATAACCGCCGATAAGCTCCGCTTCGCATTCCGCAAGGTCAAACGGTGTTCTGTTGGTTTCGGCAAAAGAGCAAACCAAAAAGATGATGAATCCGAGCGGCTGATAGAACACATTCCAATGCATTCCGTGCTGTTGTGCCACGATTTCGCGCAAGCTCAAAGTCCCGGACATCATCAAAAGTGCGATGATTGAAAGTCCCATCGCAACTTCATAAGAAATCATTTGTGACGCCGCACGCATCGCGCTCATCAACGAGAATTTATTGTTGGAGGCCCAACCACCGATCATAATGCCATAGACGCCAACGGACAAAACGCCAAAAACGTAGAGCAATGCAACGTCGATATCGGTTGCCTGCAAAATAATATCGCGCCCGAACATGTGCAGTCGATCGCCCCACGGAATCACTGCCGAGGTCATCAACGCAACGCTCATCGAGATTGCCGGGCCAACGACGAACAGAAATTTGTTTGGCGTGTTCGGCAGAAATTCTTCTTTGGAGAAAAGTTTCAGTCCATCGGCAAGCGGCTGAAGCATTCCACCGGCACCGGCGCGGTTTGGTCCGATCCTATCCTGAAGCCACGCGGCCACTTTTCGTTCTGCAAGTGTTGAATACATTGCCATAAGCATCGTGATCGCGAAAATCACGAAGATGAAAATGCTTTTTTCTATGATGATTGCACTGTCCATTATACGTTTCCTTCTTTAAATTCGCGCTGTTCTTCCCGTGTGAACGGCACGCTTGGCATCGAGATTTTCTTTCTGTCCTGTTCACGACCGCGCAATAGATTGTTCTCGGTATCGATCGTCACAGTTTCCAAATCTCTTGTATAATTGTTTTGGTTGATCACCGAATCTTTTTCGAATCTTCGTGGTCCTTCGATTACCCAATCCTTTGGATCTTTGTGGTCAAAACGACATTCGTTGCAGATAAATTCCTCGACTTCGTGATAGACATCTTTTCTTCCGGTCACGCGCTGGATCAGATCGCCAAACATCCAAACCGTGGTTTTGCCACAGCATTTATCGCAATCTCTGTGCGCGTTGTATGGTTTGTTGAACCAAACGCGTTGCTTGAACCTAAATGTTTTGTCCGTCAAGGCGCCAACGGGGCAAACATCGATCATATTCCCCGAGAATTCGTTGTCGATCGCTTTTAAGATACAAGTTGAAATATTTGAATGGTCGCCGCGATCCATCACGCCGTGAACGCGATTGTCGGTCAGCTGATCGGCAACCATCACGCAACGGTAGCAAAGAATGCACCGGTTCATGTGAAGTTGGATGTTCGGACCAATATCTTCGGGCTCGAATGTTCTTTTTTCTTCTATAAAACGCGTCTGCGATCTCCCGTGCTTAAAGCTCAAATTCTGAAGATCGCATTCACCAGCCTGATCGCAAACAGGGCAATCGAGCGGATGATTTATCAACAGAAATTCCGTCACGGCTTTTCTGGCATCGGTCACGCGTTCAGATTTAACACTGTTCACTTCCATTCCGTCCATAACACCCGTCACGCAACTTGCCATCAATTTTGGCATCGGTCTCGGATCTGCCTCGCTGCCTTTTGCGACTTCAACAAGGCAACAACGGCATTTGCCGCCACTTCCCTTGAGACTGGAATAATAGCACATTGCCGGTGGAACGCTCTCGCCGCCGATCTTTCTTGCGGCCTGCAAGATGGTCGTTCCCGGTTCTACGTCTATGGATTGTCCGTCTATGGTTACTTTCATATGGGGTTTTGTTTTTTTGGTTTCAGGTTTCAAGTTGTGGGAACGTGAAACCTCAAACTTGAAACATTTTATACAGATAATGGCGTGAGCAAATGCTTCACTTTACTAAACGGCTCCATCGTAAAATGGTCCCGATTCTTTACTTTTTCTGGAAAACGAACGTGGTATTCAAACTCGTCCCTGAAATGCCGGATTGCTGCTGCAACTGGCCAGGCCGCGGCATCGCCCAGTGGACAGATTGTGTTCCCTTCTATTTTTCGTTGGATGTCCCAAAGCAGATCGATGTCTTCTTCGCGACCAAATCCTGTTTCTATTCTGTGCAGAACTTTTTCGAGCCAACCTGTTCCTTCTCGGCACGGCGAACATTGCCCGCAGCTTTCGTGGTGGTAGAATCTCGCAAAGTTCCACGTGTTTCTCACGATGCAAGCGGTGTCGTTGTAAACGATGAATCCGCCCGAGCCGATCATCGATCCTGTGGCAAAACCACCGTCGGACATTGATTCGTACGACATCAAACGCTCTTCGCCGGTCGCGGTTTTGTAAATCAAATGCGCTGGCAAAATCGGCACCGACGAACCGCCGGGAACCAACGCCTTTAAAGGTCTGTCGTTCATCATTCCGCCAAGGTATTGGTCAGAATTGATGAATTCGTGCACAGTTATTCCCAAGTCTATTTCGTAAACGCCCGGTTTTTTTACGTGTCCCGAAGCTGATATCAATTTTGTCCCTGTAGATTTTTCTGTTCCGATTTTTGCATATTCGGCACCGGAATTCATCACCATCCAAGGCACGGCGGCGATGGATTCGACATTATTTACCACAGTTGGGTTGGCCCAAAGTCCGCTGATTGCCGGAAATGGTGGTTTGATTCGTGGGTTTCCTCTTTTTCCTTCCAATGATTCGATGAGCGCGGTTTCTTCGCCGCAAATGTAAGCGCCGGCGCCAACGTGAACGTGAAGTTCGAGGTCAAAGCCCGAACCGAGTATGTTTTTTCCCAAAAATCCGGCAGCATAAGCTTCCGCGATCGCTTTTTCCAAAATTTTGTAAATCCACATGTATTCACCGCGAATGTAGATGTAGGATAAATTCGCCTCGAGCGCGTAACTTGCCGTGATCATTCCCTCGATCAATAGGTGCGGAATAAATTCCATCAGAAACCTGTCCTTGAAAGTTCCAGGTTCAGATTCGTCAGCGTTGCAAACCAAATGTCTTGCCTTGCCCGATTTTTTATCGATAAAAGACCACTTCAATCCCATCGGGAAACCAGCGCCGCCTCGACCTTTGAGCTGCGAATTCTTCACTTCGGTCACCACTTCTTCGGGCGACATTGTCTTGAGCGCTTTTTCCACAGAGGCATAACCGCCATTCTTGCGATAGACATCAAAGGTTTTGATGCCGGGAACATTGATGTGTTTTAAAAGTATTTGTTTTGGCATCAGTGCATCTTGATTTTGTCGGCGCGGCAATCATCGATCAGTTGGTCGATTTTTACCTTGTCCAGATTTTCTTGATAAAAGTCGCCCAGCTGCATCATCGGTGCATAACCGCAAGCGCCAAGGCATTCGACACCGCGAACCTCGAACATTCCGTCCGCCGTGGGTTCGCCGATATTGACGCCAAGTTTTGAGCAGGTATAATCCATCAAATCCTCAACGCCACGAAGGCAGCAAGCCGAGGTTTGGCAGAACTCGAACATATATTTTCCGATCGGCCGCTGGTTGAACATTGTGTAAAACGAAACCACTTCATAAACCTCAATGGGTTTGATGCCAATAATTTCAGCCACTTTGTCCATCAACTCAATGCTGAGCCAATTGTCGTGCGCATCCTGAACATCGTGCAAAATCGGTAACAACGCAGATTTGCGTTTGTCTGGCGGATAATGACCTAAAAGCTCATCGATCCGCGCCTTAAGTTCGGGCGTAATGTTGATGGTCTGCTGTATGTTTATAACTTCCATAGTTGGATGTTGTCTCTTAATTTCTAAAAATTTACGCGTCCAACTCGCCAGCAATCACGTTCAAGCTTGACAATGTCGCGATGGCATCCGAGAGCATTTGCCCTTGCACCATCTCGTTGTAAGCCTGATAATATATAAAACACGGCCGTCTAAAATGTAATCTATAAGGTGTTCGGCTGCCG
>JBBSUW010000051.1:0-18555 GCA_038234025.1 Flavobacteriales bacterium | reverse complement strand
TTGTGCTGTGCAATTTAAGGTTTTAAAGAAATGTTTCAGGCATCAGGTTCCAAGTTTGATGTGTCAGGTTTCCGGTTTATTGTTTCCGGTTTGGCGTTCTTGCTTTCACGTTTCAGCTTTGAAGTGGTGGTGCGAAAATCAGCAGCTGCAAACAATTCCTGCGCACAGAACGTAAAACCTGAAACTCGAAACAAAATTTCTATAACAAATTGCTCTTGCTTACCGCCGAAATTTGTAGAACCAAAAATCAAACATTATGAACGATCAAGATAAAAAGCAAAGCGAGGACGAGAAGTACCCATTGCCCATTTATCCGCCCAGCGAGGATATATATAGCAAGGAACGCGAGCTTGACGATATTGATCCGGTGACGGGAAAGATAAAAACCGCAGACAAAACGGCCGATAAGCACACCGCGCTCGACTTTACAAAGACCAAGATGGGCACCGACCTCGATGTGCCGGGCAGCGAACTGGACGACAAAATGGAAAAAACAGGAAATGAAGATGAAGAAAACAATTACTACAGCCTCGGCGGCGATAATCACAACGATCTTGAGGAAGACCATGCAGGTGAGCTATGATGTTTTCAGCATCATGCGCACCTTTGGCTACTAAATAAGCACGCTCTGTCCGGTGCTATTGTATTTAACCTTTTCTTTTTTGCCTCTAGCAAGTATTGTTGGGCATGGTGAAAAACGGGGAGGTTTTTTTTGTGCGGTGTTGGTTATGTGGAGAGGTTTTCGGAAAATTGTACTTGTAGGATCGTGGTTCTATGCTTGTTGGCACGTGTTATGCTTACGTGGGCGGAAGTTTTTTGTATAGTGCTGGTTGTTTGAAAGTTGATACATTATAATTGTAATTGCCGACTGAATGCTGAAAGTCGGTGAGCTTGGTTTTTAGATTATCAAAGTGTCGCTGGTTTTGAAGTATGGGGTTGTAAAATCTGTGTTTCTCTTTGCGATATGCCAAAACCTGTGTCCAGTTCATCTGGTTGACGCTTCCATAAATCCAACCGCTATAATCTTTTACCTCAAAAACAATGATGCCCACCTTTGTGGCCAGCGCCACGTCTATTTGGGTAGATCTGCCGTTGCGGTTTTGTAGGTACAAATCATGGTAAACTGTTATGGCCGGAAATCCTGCATTCAGAAGTTGGAACACCAGTTTTCTTTCTGTCCTGGTTCCTCTGTGGGTTTTGGTAACGGTTTGAATTAAATTGTTCTCCCTAAAATTGAAGTAAAGGAATGCAAGGAATACAACAATGACCAAAATAATGGCGATGAATAACATATACTGTTTGCTCGCGATAAATATCGGGGTTTTTTTGGTGTTGGTGAGACGATGTGCGAGGGTTTTGGGTAAGAATGTAACTCTGCGCTATTGCGTGTTTAAGAACGGCACGCCCGCAAACTTGTCATCCTGACGAAGGAAGGATCTCACATAATCATATCTTCACCATTTGGTAAGCTCTCAACGAAATATATCTTCTAAAAATTCTAATTCTGGATTTAAACTTGTGATCAACTTCAATTTCTTCTGCCTTGTCCAGCCTTTCAATTCCTTTTCCCTACAGATTGCAAGCTGAATCCAACTGAACTTTTCATAATATACCAGGTGGATACACTTGTATTTTGCAGCAAATGTTTTTGCATTTGTCTGCGCATTTTGACCATGCTCCCCTAGCCGCCTGCCGAGGTTGTTGGTGACACCTATGTACAATACTGTCCGATAGCTATTGGTTATGATATAGACATAATAAGTATGATGCCCTTCGGTGTATTCAATCATTTTTCAGTGTTTGTCCTTTTGCGGCATGAGATCCTTCCTACGTCAGGATGACAAGTGTGGGGATTTGGTTTGCGACGGGTACGGACAAAAAAAGAAAAAATAAATTTATACAGCATTCCGTGGACGATGATGGTTGTGAAAAGGGTTCTGGTACCTCGGTGATTTTTTATTAATCGAACGGCAGCGGGGTACGCGAAGGGATTCGCGCGGCAGCGGGGGCAATCAAAATATCATTTTGTGCATACAAGAGAATTGGCGCGGCAGCGGGGGGGATTTCGCATAGCGAGTTTTTAAATATATTGAATCACAAGTTTGAAGAATCAGACACGAGCGGGACGCTCGCGCCAGCGGGGGGATTTTAACGCATTTGAGAAATTATAATTTTTGCTTCCTCTTCTAAATTAATCTCTTCCCCGATAATTTTTAGCTTATCAACCATTCTACTGCGAGGATTCATATACAGTAATACTTCTGGGAATTCACTGCTAATGTTTCTGCAAATTAATTCAATAATTAGTAGGAAAATCTTTTTTTCAGAAATTGTGTTGGGAATTTTATATTCAAGATTCTGGACTTCGTCTGAAAAAAGGATATACCTTTAATTTCAAAATGATGTGCAGCCAAATTATTTCTGAAATCTTTTAGATCTTTCCACTTCGCAATTCGACTCATTCCGAAACTATTTTTAAGTCGGACATTTTTAACTCTTTCTTCCAATTCTTTTCCAAGGTAGCGAGATCGAAATCTTTTTTCGTATGCATCTAAAAAAGAGCAGAACATTATTATGCAATTATTTGAAATAATCGCATTTACAGCAGTTTGAAATAAAGCTTGGTTATCAAAAAAGTCATTATTGAATTTAATAGAGTTTATTAAATCTTTATTTTCATAAACCCTCTCAAGTGTCGTCACCGTCAACATAATTTGAGTGTGTAGGGTAAATAAAGTAGATGTAACTTGTTGAAGCTTTTCCATACATTTTTGACCTGATAATATTTCTTTAGCTCGTAACTTGAATGTTTAATTACAGCATCAATAGCATTAATTTGAATAATCTATTTTGTTTTTTTTGGAGCGTTCAAAGTATTTAATGTTGAATCTATCTTGCGAATCTTTGTTTGTAAATTTTCTATGGTAGATAAGTTTACTTTTAGCGTATCTACTTCTTGTTCGAGATTTAGATATCTTAGATCAGGCTTCAAATTATTATGAATGTTGTAAATGCCTAGCATTGTAGAGATTACGGCCAATATAAACAAAGGCCAATAAGTGTAGTGTTTAATTTTCGACATCTTGAAATCAAAAAATTCTTTCTCTTTACGTTGTTTTTCAACTATTTCTAGTTTTGTAAAGCCTCCATTATTTAGAAAAGGCTCTATATGACCACCACTCGTGATATAAATTATTCGTCGACCAATATGACCGGTGGCTAGGTTAAAATCCGAATCAATTATCGCTTGTAATAAGTAATTTGCATCATCTACTGTGGCATTGAGAAACAGATTAGTGTATATTTCCTCGGAGGTTGAAACCCTTTGGTCTGGATCTATTATTGCTCTCAAAATAATATCTTTTGCTTTACCTTCGGAAACTTTTGTGAAATCTACTTTGTTAATGAAGTCTGAGTTTATCCTTGATTTAACCATTTTTCTTCTTACTGATTTTCCTTATTATCTAATTTTCTAATTATTTTCACTTCCTCCCCTTCCTCACCACCCCAAACAACCCACTGGTATACTTCTCATAAAGCTCAAACAAATACTCCATCCTTTTCGCCTCACTTGCAAATGCCTGCGACCTATAAGCAAGATCCACCGCTTTGTCCAACTCATTGTGCGCCTTCACCAGCACAGGCGGCATCGTGAGCAGGTCATAAAGATCTGCAAGCGAACTGTTGGGAAACTGCAATCTTGCATCGAGCACTTTCTGGGCGGCGGTCTCTATGGCGGTGGTTTGTTTTTCGGTCGGGTTTTCTGGCCATGGGTAGTTGTTGTAGACGATGCTTGCCGAATATCTATAATCACTTTTTAATCTTCCACAGATATTTTGAACCCATACCATATGCATTAGCGACGTTAAGATACCAAAATAGTAGATATTTGCATTGGGCAAAACATACAATTGATTCGACGCAATTGTATTACTGGTCAAAAATGCAATAGGTATATATTTCCGGTTAACTGAAGACACTGTTGGAAATGCTAAATAATCCGTTTTAGGTTGCCGCACCTCTGCGAACAGCGTTGGTGTTTCTGCAAGTTTCTTTGTATTCAAACGATTACTAGAAAATCGCCAATTTTTCACTGCTTGAACTCTTTGTTTTATACTTTGATTCATTAATATTTCGCGTGGGTCAGCATCTTCAAGCCATAAACAAAATCGCTTTTCAGAATGCAGAAGTTCTCGACCTCCAATGAAAGGTCTAATCAAATTCCCCGAGCTTTCATTGTCAAAAAGTATACTGTTCCGCTCTGCTTCAGATAAAGTATAATTTCCATCATCTAAAGCAAAACTACCGTAGATGATATTTGGGACGGAACTAATTGGAACTTTTCTATTTTCAACTGTAATATCTTTTCCTTCTATTAAGTAGGGATTTATGTTCTTAACATTAATTTCGTGCGCCTCGCCTTTGATATTGTCATATTCAAAGATGCTTTTTTTAGAAGAATCATAATTTGCAAAGCCAACGATAACGCAGTGTACCGCTGCATTTCCTTTAGCTTCATTACGCCAACTAAAAGTTCTGTGCGCAAAATGAATTTTTATATTGTGCAGCTTAAAGAGTAAATTCCATAAAAGAACGACTTGCTCACCTTGGACAATAGAATTTGTGGAAACGAAACCAACTTTAATCAACGTGTCGTGAATGTATTTTGCTGCTTTTAAATACCAACCAGCAACATAATCCATTACTCCTGCCCCTTTCACACCAAAAAATATTTTTTCTAAATCCAATTTTTGCGCCGCATTTTGTTGGCTTTTCCCAATAAACGGCGGATTCCCAATTATAAAACTCAATTCATTTTTTGCCACCACATTTTCCCAATCCACTCGCAATGCATTGCCATGCACGATCTTCGCCGCTTTCTTCAACGGCAACCTCACAAAATACTGCCCAAATTCATTGCTGATGATCATGTTCATCTGGTGGTCCATCAGCCACATCGCAACCTCGGCTATGCGCGCGGGGAATTCTTCGTACTCTATGCCGTACATCATATCAACATTGAGAAAGATGATGGACTCTATACTCGTCACGAGCTGGTTCTTGTAGAGTTGGCGCAAAATCTCGAGCTCGAGCAGGCGCAGTTCGCGGTAGGTGATCACGAGAAAGTTGCCGCAACCACAAGCGGGATCGAGAAACTTGAGGGTGCTTAACTTTTTGTGGAACTTGGGTAGCTCTCCTTTAATATGCTTGATGGTGTTGAACTCGGCCCAAAGATCATCAAGGAACAATGGCTTGATCAGCTTCAATATGTTGGTCTCTGAAGTATAGTGAGCGCCAAGGTTGCGCCGCTCTTTTGGGTTCATCACGCTTTGGAACATAGAGCCAAAAATGGCGGGCGAAATTTTGCTCCAATCTATGTAGGCACAGTCCAAAAGCGCTTGTCGCATCTTGCTGTCAAAACTGGCGGTGGGCAGGTTTTCTTCAAACAACTTTCCGTTGACATAAGGGAATTCATTGAGCTGTTGGTCGAGGTTCTTGAATCGGTTCTCGCGCGGTGTGTTGAGCACCTGAAAGAGTTCCTGCATCTTGCTGGCAAGGTCTGAACCGTCTATATTGGTGCGCTGCTCCACATATTCCTTGAACTGGTGCTTGTTGAAGATCGTGCTGTCCTCGGCAAAGAGCAAAAACAATATCCGAACGAGATAGACCTCGAGCGGGTGACCGATATAACCGATCTCTTCAAGCCTGTCATGCAGCTTGCCCATGAGTTCGGCGGCCTTGATGTTGGCCGGGTCTTGCTCTTTGTATATCTTTTTTTGATAGCCGAGCAGATATCCAAAGGGTTGGACATTGTGAACAAGGTCCTTTAATTTGAATTCGATGATCTTGTCCTCTTCAAGATCATAAAGGCGGAAGTTTTCAAAATCGCAGACGAGAATGCACTTGGGCAATTCTTCTTCCTTGAGACCGTGCGTGTAATCGATCGCCTGAATGTAGGCTCTGTCCAGATCTTTGTCCAAACTCTTCATCTCGATCATGATCTCGCCCTTCCAATATAGATCGATGTAACCATCGCGATCACTACGCTTCTTGACACGATGCTCAAAGGTGGCAACGCGTTTTCTCGTGATGCCAAAGACATTGAAGAAGTCTATCAGAAATGGTTTGGCGTCTGCATTCTCATTGGTTGTGCCTGCCCATTCTTTGGAAAAGTTGAGCGCGCGGTCTTTTATTTCGTTCCAGGATAAAGGCATTGGGGAGAGTTAGGAGTTGGGTGTTATGAGTTATGGGTTTTTTGTTTTGGATCCAGTATTGCCCTCTCGTGCTTTATCATATTTTTCGTTGTTCGACTTCATTTGTTCTGAGCGGTTGTCGGTGTTTGCTTTTTCTTGTTCTGGTGTTGTTGACATTGTACTTGTTTTTTGATTTTTTAAATCTAGATATTATTTAGATGAATTGCAATGTAAAAGATGAGGCATCATTCGCTGTCCTTGTATGGTTCGCGCAGCTTGCCGTACAGAACGATCAGTGGACTGCGGTTTGCGCAGTTCAAGAGGTTGTTTGAACTTTTGAATCGTGGATAATGAAAGCCCGCCAGAATTGGTGGGCTTTTATTATTTGACCATAGTGAAGAGCGACGAACTTTAAATCAATCCGCGGACCGATCTTGAAATGTTGACACCTACTTATTATAGTACGTTTCTTACAAAACATATCGTAACTATGTATTTCATCGATTATTTCGGTATTTTGACGAATAGTTTTACTGTTCATCCTACATTTACATACTGCAATATTTCAGCTGCAGAATAAACTCAAAAAAACCATGAAAAAATTTTATCTTTCAGCAACCCTGGTTGCATTGATGTACAGTGCACCTTTTACGCATGCACAAGCTCCCGTACTTGGGACTTCTTCAAATTTCGCGCTTTTCTCTTCCAACGGGGCCGTTAGCAATACCGGCACTTCACATCTCACTGGAAATGTTGGTACAAACAATGGATCAAGCACCAATTTTGGAAATGTGGATGGTGTTATGCACGATTCCGATGGCGCGACGGCAATTGCTGCCGCCGACCTTATCGTGGCTTACAACCAACTGGACGCAGCAATTCCAAATTTCTTTCCATCGCCACTGCTTGGTAATGGACAAACGCTTACGCCGGGCATTTTTTCTATCGGCCAAAGCGCTTCGCTTACCAACACTCTTACCCTGGATGGTCTAGGTGACCCCAACTCGGTCTTTATTTTTAAAGTCCAGGGATCTTTCTCGTCGGCAGCCGCGGCACAAATAATTCTTGTGAACGGCGCATTGGCATGCAATGTATTTTGGAAGATAGAAGGACTTGTCAATTTGGCGACCAATACCGTAATGAAAGGAACCATAGTAGCGAATAATGCAGCAATAGTATTCAACAGCGGTGTAGAACTAGAAGGCCGTGCACTATCTACTACGGGTGCCGTGACGATTTCGGGGACAACTGTTACACTTCCGCTGGGATGTGGCAGCCCAACATTGACGGGACCTGTTGCTCCGCCGCTCAACAGTGTGGCTTGCTATACCGTCTTTAGCGGCAATGGCGCGGTTACAAACACTGGCGTTTCATTTGTGACAGGCGACGTGGGCACAAATGTAGGATTGACCACTGGTTTTCAGACCGCAAACGTAACGGGTACAGTGCATCCAAACCCTGACGTTTCGACTGCGCAATGTGCCGCAGACCTCAATGATGTCTATGTTTATCTCAATACATTGCCGGTCGATATCGAATTGTTGTATCCCGCCGCCTTTGGTCAGGATCTGGTATTGACACCGCACACCTATCTTTTGAATGCCGCAACGGTGTTGACTGGTAACATTATACTCAATGCCCAAGATAATCCAGATGCCGTATTTGTGATAAAAATCGTCGGAGCGCTATCAACCAGTACTTACGCCAAGGTTCTTTTTCAGAATGGTGCTCAGGCAAAAAATGTATATTGGAAGATAGATGGGGCTACGAGTCTTAACGATTACTCAAATTTTAAGGGCACTGTGATCGGCAACAATGGTGCTGTCATTCTCAATTTAGGAGTTATGATTGAAGGACGTGTACTTAGCACGAGTGGTGGCATCACAACATTTGGTATAGATGCACAAATGACACCGGGCTGCGGCACTATGGCTACGGAGTCTAAAACCATAACATCGGCGGTGGCACAATTTTACCCAAACCCATTTGGAACAACACTTAATGTTCAGGTTAAAGAAAATATTTCTGGCGCTTCACAACTTACGATATATAACGCTTTGGGCGCGCTTGTTCAGGAATTCTCTCTCACAGAAGTGACCTCGGCACTTTCGATGAATCTTCCTGCGGGACTGTATTTTTACAAACTTAGCACAGTAAGTGGCTCGGTGCAAAGTGGTAAACTCATTTCAAGGCAATAACTATTTATCATAAAGTGAAAGCCCTGCCAAAAAGCAGGGCTTTTTTTTGTTGTGAATTTGCTGAACCGAGTCAAACTTTTCTGTCCGTAATTGCCTACGCCTTCTCGCAAATAGATTCCTTGTAGATGATAACTTTTCTATATTTGTGCAAAACCGACCCAATGAACCACCTTCGCGAAACCATAGAAGAAACGTGGAACGACCGCACGCTATTTTCGACCCCTAAAAATATCGACGCCATCCGTAAGGTTATCGACCTGCTTGACGAAGGAACGCTGCGCGTGGCCGAACCTTCGCCCGACGGCTGGATCATCAACGAGTGGGTGAAGAAAGCCGTGGTGATGTATTTTCCCATCCAGAAAATGGAAACCCACGAGGTTGGCATCTTTGAGTACCACGACAAGATCCCGCTCAAGAAAAACTATGAGGCCAAGGGCATACGCGTTGTTCCGCCCGCCGTGGCGCGGTTCGGCAGTTATATTTCGAGCGGCGTGATCTTGATGCCGAGCTATGTCAACATCGGCGCTTATGTGGACAAGGGAACGATGGTGGATACTTGGGCAACGGTCGGCAGTTGTGCGCAGATCGGCAAGAACGTCCATCTTTCGGGCGGCGTTGGCATTGGCGGTGTGCTCGAACCCTTGCAGGCCGCGCCGGTGATCATCGAGGATGGCGCGTTCATTGGTTCAAGATGCATTGTTGTTGAAGGTGTTCGCATAGAAACAGAGGCCGTGCTTGGCGCGAATGTTTGCCTCATGGCCTCAACAAAAATAATCGACGTCACCGGCGAGATGCCCGTGGAAATGAAAGGTATTGTCCCGGCCAGGTCTGTTGTCATTCCGGGTTCATATTCCAAGGAATTCGCAGCGGGAAGCTTTCAGGTGCCGTGCGCGCTCATCATCGGAAAAAGAAAAGCATCGACCGATCTGAAGACTTCGCTCAACGAGGCGCTTCGCATATATGACGTTGCCATTTAAAAATACTTTGTACTTTTCGGGCACAAAAATACTTGTATGAAAATATTGGTTATCCAGCAGAAGATGATCGGCGACGTGCTCGTGAGCAGCATCATCTGCAATAACCTAAAAAAAGCATACCCAGATTCGCGCGTGGATTATCTCGTGTATGAGTCGACGGTTGCCGTAATAGCGAACAACCCCAACATTGACCGGATAATTTCTTATTCCAAAAAGTACCGGAAGAACAACGGCGCGCTCTTGAAACTTGCGATGGAAATACGCAAGGAACAATATGACATTGTGATCGACGCCTATTCAAAGATCGAGAGCTGGATCGTGGTGGGAATGAGCGGCGCAAAAAAGAAGATTTCATACGAAAAAGATTGGCGAACATTTCTCTACACCGATAACGTGAAGTTTGCCGAGTTCCCAAAAACAAACCTTGGTCTTGCCATAGAGCGCAGGCTTTCATTGCTCGAACCATTAAATCTGAATATCGAGGTCGATCCGTTCCCGCATATTTACCTTACGGAAAAAGAAAAAGAATCTGCATCGCAAACGTTCAGGGACCACGGTCTTGACGAGGGCAAAAAAACGATCATGATAAGTCTCTTGGGCAGCGAAAGCATCAAGACCTATCCGCTCGAATATATGGCAAAGCTCATCGATGCCATTGGAAACACATTCAATGTCAATATTCTTCTCAACTATTTTCCAAAGCAGCTTGAGGAAGCCAAATTTGTTTACAACGCTTGTTCTGATCTTACCAAAAGCAAGATTTATTTTGACCTTTTTGCCAGCGACCTGCGCACTTTCATAGCGATCATGGATAAATGTGACCTTATTTTTGGCAACGACGGCGGCGCGATCAACATTGCAAAAGCGCTCAACAAACCGACGTTCGTGATTTTTTCGCCGTGGATCGAAAAGAAGATTTGGTCAACCTTTGAGGACGGGATCCACCATATGTCGGTTCACCTTGCCGATTTTAGATCTGAATTTTTCAAGGACAATTCAGAAAAAGAACTCAAGCAGCGAACGCCCGAACTTTATCCGCTATTCAAGCCAAGCTATTTCAAGACGAAAATGCTCGGCTTCATCCGCAAAAACCTTGGCGAAGCGGTAATTGAAAATGTTGTAAAGCCGGTAAAGTTGCCGTTGACCGCGCTGATCATAACCTACAACGAAGAAAAACACATCGAGGCAGTGATCAACGATCTTGCCTTTGCCGATGAGATTATCGTGGTCGATTCTTTTTCGACCGATGCGACGCCCTCAATCGTCAACGCGCATCCAAAGGCAAAGCTTGTACAGCACAAATTTGTCGACTATACATCCCAACGGAATTTTGCGATACAGTGCGCCAAAAACCCGTGGATTGTTTTTCTTGATGCCGACGAGCGATTTACCGAGGCGCTTCGCCGCGAGGTGATCGACACGGTACAGCGCAACAACACCGCGAGCGCCTATCTTTTCTACCGAACTTTTATGTTCAAGGATGAGAAACTGAATTATAGTGGTTGGCAAACCGATAAGATTTTCAGGCTTTTCAAAAAAGGCGAAGCGCGGTATACGATCACTAGGTTGGTCCATGAAAAACTTGAAGTCCGTGGCCAGATTGGAAAGCTCAAGCACAAGCTCATCCATTATTCGTACAACGATTACGAAACCTACAAATACAAGATGAAAATGTACGGCCAGTTCAAGGCAAAAGAGAAATTCTTAAAAGGAACACAGCTGACGCCGTTCCACAAATACCTTCATCCCGCGTACACTTTTTTGTACCAGTACGTGATCAGGCTAGGATTCTTGGACGGAAAGAATGGTCTGACAATCTGCCGATTGAATGCCTATAGTGTTGCCGAGAGATACAGGGAACTTCAAAAATTGAGGAGCAATTAAGACGATCTGCTCAACCCATATTTCTTTTTCATCGCTTGTTTTCGGTGGTAGTTTTTTTGGAAAACCTGGGTAAAATACCACAGCTTCCCAAAGATTTCCGGTTGAGACTTTTCTGGATAAAGCTCAGCATAAGCAATCGACATTTCGCGCACCATTTCTTCTTTTGGCGTCAAGCGCGAAAGGTTTTTCATGCGCTGATCAAAATCGAGATGCTGGTGGAATTCCATACGATTGAGATCTACAAGGAAGAATTCGTATTTCTCCTCGCCCACTTTTTTTATCAATGTATTGCCCGGCGAATGATCTAAAAAAAGCACGCCTTTCTGATGAAGGTCAAAGCAGAATGAAACAAACTGTCGAAGAATATTTTTATGGTCGGGGAAGTCTGGAATTTGAACAAGTTCACGAAACGTAAGATCGACATTGAGATTCTCGCTCATATAGAAACTTCGGCCAAGACCCGAAATTGACGAATTTTCTGCAAAACCGATTGGTTCGGGCGTGCCGATTTTCATGGATTTTAACTTGTTGGCAAATTCGTAAGAGCGTCTTGCCTTGCTTTTTCTAAAATAACAATAAGCAATGCGGTTGATGAGATTCGGGACTTTGAAAGATTTTATATTGACCTCAAAAGCAGCGAGCTCAAATATTTTTATCGTGTTTCGTTGCCCGTTGCCAAAGCGTTTGCCCGTAGTATCAAAGTCGTGGAGAAGCTGGATCAAATCCGGCTTTTGATCTTCGAATTTCGAGTTGATTTCTACAAACATCCGTGGATTTTAACGCGGACAAATGTAGTGTTTGACCTGTCTATTTCCAATTTATGTGATATTTTTACAATAAATTACAGAGTTTATGTCGAAGACGGTTTTCTTGGAAACGCACAACCTTAAAAACAAAGCGGGAGGTCTTGGAACTTTCAACCACGAGCTTGTAAAAGCCTTTGCCAAGCTTGACCACGGCAAACTCAGGCTGAAGCTGAACGCAAAGGATGACCGCGGCCTAAAAGAAAGCTATGGCGATAAGTTTGATTACCATCACTATTCATCTCTTTCACGGCATAAATTTTTCCGAATAAAGGATAGATTCGACCTTTGGCATTCGGTCAACCAAAACACAAAGGTCGAACCTTTCAATAACGTTCCATATTTGTTGACCGTTCATGATGTGAACTTTGCCGAGGAAACCGAAGATCCAAAATCGGAGAAGCTCAAAAAACTCTTTGTAGAAAAACTTCAGCGAAGCACAGCGATCACCTTTGTTTCGAAATACGCAAAACTGCAGGCGCACCGGCATTTTGAAATTCCGAAGATTCCTGAATATGTCATTCACAACGGAAACCCGATCACAGAAAGATTGGATATTTCAGGCCACAAACCTACAGTTGATGTTTCCAAACCGTTTTTTTATACCATTGGCGATTTTCTGGAACGGAAGAATTTCACCGCGATCGTGAGAATGATGGCGCTGATGCCTCAGTACAACCTGATTATTTCGGGCGATCATCACAAAAGTTATGGCGAGGAAGTCAAGAAGCTCATTGCCGGGCTTGGGCTTGGACAGCGCGTGCTGTTGACGGATAAAGTTGACGAAATCGGCAAGCAATACTATTATTCAAAGTGCGTGGCGTTCCTGTTCCCGAGCATTCGCGAGGGTTTTGGTTTGCCGCCGATCGAAGCGATGGTTTTTGGAAAGCCTGTTTTTTTGGCCAACAAAACGTCTTTGCCCGAAGTTGGTGGCCCAGATGCTTTCTATTGGGACGATTTCGAGCCAAATTATATGCGCGATATTGTTGTCAAAGGATTAAAGACCTTTGTTGAAGATCCTGAGATTTCCAGGAATATGATAAGTAGATCGAAGATTTTTACTTGGGAAGGCGCCGCTGAAAAATACCTTGAAGTTTATAAATCACTTTTGTTTTTATCTTAAGCGCTGTATATGTTTGAAGTTTCGGTGATCATGATCAATTACAATTCAAGTGCTTTCACGATCAATTGCGTCAATTCTATATTTGAAATGACGGATCAAAAGTTGTCATTTGAAGTCATAATAGTTGACAATTGTTCCCATCAGGACGATTATGAATCCGTACGAAAATTCTGCAACGCAATACTGCATCCAAACATCAAGCTTATCCGAAGCCACATCAATACAGGGTTTGGAGGCGGCAATATGATTGGCTCGCAACATGTAACAGGGAATTATTATGCGTTTGTCAACAACGATACTATTTTCATTAACGATTGCCTTTCCATTCTGCTTCGTACGCTCAAGACCGATTTGAAAGTAGGGATTTGCGGTCCGATGGCGTTCAAGGAAAATGGGGATCATTTGCCGACCATGGATCATTTTACATCGCTAACGAAGGAACTTATGGGCAGGAGATTTCTCGAAAGAACAAATCCAAAGAAATATCCCGTTCGCAAGAAAATCTATGAACAACCAGTTCGTGCACAGTTCATAGCAGGAAGTTTCATGATTGTAAAAGCCGAAGATTTTAATGCAGTTGGCGGATTTGACACCAACATTTTTCTTTATTTTGAAGAGACCGATCTGTGTGTGCGACTTTCAAAAATCGGCAAGCTCGCGTATATGATTCCTGAGGCAAAACTGACGCATTTTCATGGCGCGAGCACTGAAAAATCCATTGCCATTAAAATCGAACTGAAAATTTCATTGCTTTATGTACTTCGAAAACACAGCGGTTACCTGTCATTTCTAGTGCTGTTGAACATTTTGAGATTGCGATATTTCCTTGTCAGTATCGTGAAGCCAAAGTATCGGAAATTATTTTATATATTGCTGATCGGTGCGCCGCTTTCAAAATCATTAAAAACGCGCCAGAAAATTATACCGTAACTATTTTTATGAAAATCTTGTTTCTCTGCCCCGACTATTTTGGGATCTACAGTATAATTGAAGAAGGAATTCGTAGAAATATGGACTGTCAGCTGACGTCAATTATTTTTACGCGATACAAATACAAGAACAGTTTTGAGAAATTCGCGAATTTTCTTTCAAAAACATTTTTAAATAAAAATCTCAAGAAAATCTGGGCAAGCAAAGAACGAATGGATTCTGTCAAAGACCATGGTCGATTTGATTATATTTTTGTGATTTCTCCAGAGTTTATGCAACTTTATGATCTCCAGATTCTGATAGGTCGATCCGATAGATCAATCGTTTATTATTGGGATAGTTTTGCAAATATTCCCAAATATAAAAAAAGCTTTTCGCTATTTGACGTACATTTTACATTTGAGCCCAAAGATGCCGAAGATTGTAAAATGAAATTTCTAACAAACTTTTACTCGCAGGAAATCAGGAATCAAGAAACTGAAAATGATTTGTTTTACATTGGAACACTGGACGAAAGATTTCCGACTCTATTGAAAATTCTGAGATCTGCTGAAAAGCTAAAACTTTCAGCAAAAATATTTCTGCTGACCACGAAAAAGATTGAAAACGATTTTCCAGATATGATTTCTTTTATCGATACGGTCATTCCATTCCGCGAAAGCGAAAAGATATATGCAAAATCTCGTGTTATTCTCGATGTCCAGAAAACTGTTCAAAATGGATTGACGTTTCGTGTTTTTGAAGCTATGGGCCAACACAAAAAACTGATCACGACCAACACGGACATTGTTAATTACGATTTTTATGATGCTCAGAATATATTCGTTTGGAACGCGGAAACAACAGAACTCCCTTCATCATTCTTCGAGGCACCTTATCGCGAGCTTCCCGGAAAGATTTATAAAAGATATAATATTGATTCATGGGTAAAAACTATTTTTGCAGTGGAATGATTTTTTAAATTTAAAATGCTTTTATGATTGAGAAAGTTTCGGTCGCGATGTGTACTTACAATGGCGAACGCTTTCTTGCCGAGCAGTTGGACAGCATTTTGAACCAGACACGATCTGTTGACGAAATCATAGTTTGCGACGATGGTTCTAAAGACGGAACTCTAGGTATGCTGCGAGAATATGACAGAAACAATCCTGGCATTTTCAAGATTCACGTTAATGAAATTAATTTGCGAAGTGTAAAAAACTTTGAAAAAGCAATACGATTATGCTCTGGGCAAATCGTTTTTTTAGCTGATCAAGATGATTTGTGGGTTCAAAATAAAGTTGCTGTTTTTATGCAGCATTTTGCAAAGAATCCAAATGTTGACGTAATTGCTTCAAATGGGAATTGCATTGATTCTCAATCGAAAATCCTGGATGTTTATTCGTATTGGGATATTCCGGAATTTTTGCGAGAACGCGGAGTTACTGTAGATTTTGAAAAGATTATATCTTCAATTACAAACCTTTCAACCGGCGCGACAATGGCT
Organism: Flavobacteriales bacterium; assembly: GCA_038234025.1. GTDB lineage: Bacteria > Bacteroidota > Bacteroidia > Flavobacteriales > Flavobacteriaceae > Flavobacterium. The sequence goes on along the minus strand of JBBSUW010000051.1, from coordinate 2,960 downwards.
TTACGGAATAGTTTTGCAACGGAATTTCTACCATTTCCCGGAATTAATGCCTTTCATCATGACGAATGGATTGCGCTGCTGGCCGCACGCGCGGGGAAATTTGATTTTTTAAATGAAAAATACACACTTTACAGAATTCACGACGATCAGCAAGTTGGTGGAATTGCATTCAAAAAAACAGAAAAAGCTAAAAAACTGTTTACCGACATTTACGATATCGACAATCTTAAAACAGACTTTAAAAGTTTAAAAAAACGATTGCGCAAAATCGTAATTTCGTACAGAAAAAATAAGGATCTGGCCAATGCCGAAAAAAAACACTCCAAGTATTTTACAGAAAATCAAGTTAAAAACAAAACACTCATACTGGAATTGCACCAAATGTTAAAAAGAAGTTGTCCTTTCCAATATTTTTTGATGATTTTTTTCGACAGAAAAAATAATTATATGATAAATTAGTCACTTTTTTTTTGACTTAAGCGCTCTAAACTTGGCTTTTGCCTTTAATATCAACATAATAAGATTGCTCTTTTTAATTTTTGTCAGTTCTATAATTAGTTTTCCGTACGACGTTTGTAAAGCGATTAATTGGTTTCTGGAAGAATCTGAATAATTTGTCTTTGAAACAAATAGCAATCGCTGCTTCATCAAGTTTCCTATTCGTGTGAACGAAAGTTTTTCCCGAACACTTTCCCGTCCAATTTGTCCAACAACAGCCGCTTTTTCACGATTCTCGGCAACTTCTTTCAATAATCTGGCAGCGTCTTCAACGTCAGGTTCCGACCATATTGTGTTTTTGCCATAATTATGCAAGTCGTTTCCTGCAACGGTCATTTTGTAATTGACCAAAAAACTGTTGTGGAAATTCATAAATTCCAGATTACCCGAATAACCGGTCGCGATGACGGGTTTTCCAAAATACATCGCTTCCGCCATCGTCAATCCGAAACCTTCAGACCGATGCAATGAAACATAGCAATCACAATTTTTGATTATAAAATGAAGATCACCTTTATCAAATATTTTTTCCGTGATAATTATATTGCTGAAACCGGCAATTTTAGAAAGTAACACCACTTTTTCTTCTGCAAAACGTGCTGATAACGATGTTTTAATATGAAGAACTACATCAGAATTGTTCTTGCCAAACGCCATTTCAAAAGCTTCGATCAGTGTGTATATATTTTTTCTGATAGCAGCACTGTTATAGTCGAACATAAAGAAAAAATTGAATTTGGACTTATCGTAAAAGTTTAGCGTATCGGGATCAATTGATTCCGTGGTGACGACTTCAACTGGATGCGGAATTGAAATTACCGGAACACGGCAGACGCGCGAAATAATATCCTGACAATATTTCGATGGCACCCAGATTTCATCAAAAAAGCTCATGTTTTTGACATATTCATCGGGAACATATTCTGATTCCCAAGCCACATATAAAATGTTGTAGCGGTCTTTCAGTTTTTCCGAATCGATATATAAAAGAAAATTTGGCACTTCCGCCGGTGATATTTGTATGAGATTTACAGAATACGGAAACTCTTCTGAAAATATCGTAAAAGTTGAATCGCTGTGTCTGTGCGCGGTTCTAACTTTATAATTCGCAATTGAAACTGGAACATTTACTTTTTGAAGTGCTTTAATATTTAGCCGTACCGCTTCTCCAAGTCCAAATTCGCCATCGATATAACCAATTACGTTTATTCCAAATTCCCTGCCCATTTTCGTGTTTTATTGGTTGAAAGATTTTCAGCGTTTATCACATTTCAAATTCCGCACTGCACTTGTCTTAAAAACAGTAATTTTGCTTCCTGACAATTTGACCTCGCAAATATATATTTTTACATCCTGAAATAAAACAAAACATACTTCCATGATATGTAAAATTTGTGATCAACCTACTGAAAAGATATTCGAAAAGTTGGTCCTTCAAAAATACAATGTAGGTTATCATCAATGTACGTCGTGTTCATTTGTGCAAACGGATGAGCCATTTTGGTTGCAGGAAGCATATCAGTCGGCTATTACATCTTTCGACATCGGACTTATAGCACGCAATAATTATCTGTCACGTGAAATTCCGCCCATCATAGATGCATGCTTTCCTGAAAGCGACAAGATGATCGATTTTGCTGGCGGGTACGGAATTTTTGTCAGGTTAATGAGAGATCAGGGCTATCCATTTTTTCGCCAGGATGATTATTGTGACAATTTATTTGCCAAGCATTTTGATGTTGCCGATGCCGGAACCAAGAAATTTGACCTTGTTACGGGTTTTGAAGTCCTTGAACATTTTAGTAATCCTTTGCAGGAAATTGAGCGCGCTTTTCATTATTCTGATCATGCAATTTTTTCCACGGATTTAATTCCAAAAGACCAATCGATTGAAGATTGGATTTATATTGCCAAGGAAACCGGTCAGCATATCGCGTTTTATTCCGAAAAAACCATGCAGCTAATTGCCGAAAAGTTCAATAAAAACTACTATAATAAAAATGGTCATCTGCACATTTTTACAACGAAAGTTTTTACTGAAGAACAGATTAGTTATGGCATCAACAATATATTCATACAGCGGAATATTTTCGGAATCAAAAAATTAATAAAGAAATTCAGAAATAACCGTACGCAGTTGCAAAATCACGATTACCATATCATAAAAAAGATACTAAATTCCTGATTTATTTTAATTAATAACGAAATTAAAAAACTTTCGAAATCATCCAGGACGGAATAATTTTATACCCAACTTACCATTTGGAAAATTAATCTCGATTCTCCAAATGCGAAAACCGCAGCACTAATTGACTGTAATAACCCTTTGTGCGGTTTGACTTTTTAAAACAATCAGTAAAAACATATTATAAAAGTTGTGCATAATACTGAAAAACAGTATTTTAGATAAGTATCTTACATTTATCAACATGCACAACCTGAAAACGAATTTCGACAAAATT
>JBBSUW010000050.1:0-18761 GCA_038234025.1 Flavobacteriales bacterium | reverse complement strand
TCCTGATAAAAATGCTGCATCTCGAGCGCAAAAATATTTTTGTCGTTCTTGGTAAAATATGCGCTCAGGTTTTGCGTGATAGATAACGGATCTTGTTTTTTATCGATAAAAATATTCTCTTCAGAAATGATTTGTCGCGTAAACAATTTCCGGAAAATATTATTACTTTCGTCTTGTTTTGTAAGTTTTCCAAGCACGTCATAATCAACCTGCAATTTGGCGTTCGGTTTGTAGCTCGCGCTCAGTTTTGCAAGACCGAGATTGTTCTTTTGTTTTGAAATCTCTGTTGTGGCTTGTCCATCGCCGGTTGCGACAACGGTTTGTTGATTTCTGGTTTCGAGGTCGGTGGTCGATTGCGAATAAATTCCGAATCCACTAATTGTCAAGGTTTTGATTGGATTGTAAGAAAAATTTGCCGCGCCAAATTGCGTCTCGATTTCCTTCGCGCGATTGTTACGAAGCAGCGAAATACCTAAGTCATTTGACGAAACATTGAAGTTGCTTCCGCCCTTCTTCATAAAATTCCTGAAACCGCCCGTGAACTTGAAATAGTCCTGCGGCGTGAGCGGAAGTTCGCCGATATTGTTGAAATTGGTAATTAAGTTCAGGCTGTATTTCGGACTGTAATAAAATACTTTTGGGTTGATCAAATATCTTGTGTCAGGTCGTGCAACACCGATTCCCGCCGTGAAATCGCCGAACCAGAAATTCTTTTTGCCGTCCTTGAGCTTTATGTTCATCGCGACGCTTTCCTCATTGTTCTCCAGACCTTTGAGCGCGCCGATCTCGTTGTAGTTTCGCAAAACCTGAACTTTGTCTATTGCGTCTGCCGGAATATTCTTGACGCCAAGCTTTGTATCGCCATCAAAAAAATCTTTTCCTTCCACCATCAATTTGCTGACTTTCTTGCCCTCTACTTCAACTTCGCCATTGTCATTGACCTTTACGCCGGGCAATTTTTTCAATACATCTTCAAGCTTTCTCTCCGTTCCGGTCTTAAAAGAATCGGCATTGTAAATAATTGTATCGCCACTAATTGACACCGGCATTTCGCGGATAACTTCCACGCCTTCAAGCATTTCACCGCCTTCTTCAAGCTTGACGATTTGTGTGATGTTCTCCGAATTTGTAGTAATCTCGATTTCCTTGTTCTTCATCCCGATATAGCTGATCTTTATCGAATAGGAAGTATTTGGATTGAGATTGAGCAGGAATTTTCCCTTGTCGTTCGTTATCGCATAAGCGTCCATCGCTTTGGTTTCTCTGTTGACGGCCATCACGTTCACCATTTCGAGCGGTTTGTTTGTGTTGTCGAGAACGTTACCTTCAAAACGGACATTTTGTGCAAAGAAAATAGTTGTGGAAAACAGGCAAATAAGCGCCCAATGAAATCTGGTCATTGCAAAATGTTTATTGGTAATGATGCTTTGGTTCTTCTGACAGCGCTCGTTGGAAAAAATTACCTGCCCATTTTAAAACCACCACGACTGCCACCGTTCATCTGTTGCATCTCTTCCATTTTTTGCACCACGATCTCGTCATATTCCTTTTGCGTTACAACCTTCCCGCCTTTTGGCGCTTTGATCTCTGCTTTGTCTTTTACATTCATCACGATTTTGGAACAAAGAATGGTGGTTTTGCCATCACTGACCTCGAGGATAAGTCCCGGAAGACCCCAATAATTCTCAGGACCTTGCGCCACAGGGATTTCGGGCGTGTACCAAGCCGTTACCATCACATCTTTGGGCATTTCCACCTGATCCATAAAGTTGGTCGATTTGTCGTCTTCCTTCTTTTTGTCATCCTTTTTATCGTCCTTGGGTCGCAGGTTTCTAAAGTCCGATTTATTCACGGGCTTTACCGCTGTGGCTTTAAAACAATTATATCCACCGATCACTTTCGTCTCGCTTTCCATTTTCCATTTGAGATTTGGCAATGTGTCCTTAACCAAGAATTCCTTGCCCATAAACTCTTTGTCCACTGTATAGTTTTTTGTTTTCGTGTCCTTATAAAAGGTTCCGCCGCCGCCCATCATCGACGACATCATTCGCATTCCGCCGTCCTGTCCGGGCGCGGCAAGTTTTTCTTCTTCCTTATATATGGAATTTGATTTATCGAAATTGAGGACGAAGGTCTTCTCGAACATACTCTTCATTCTTTCCTCGATCATCTTCTGCATATCAGGTGTTATGTCCTTGTTGGCCTGAATCCTATCTTTCCATTCTGACGTGTTCGTCTTAGATTGGTACGTCGCCATTCCTTGAAACGACTGTGCTTGCGCAAAAAATGTTGATGCAAAAATCAACACTGCAAATGTCTTTTTCATAAAAATCGGTTTTTTATTTTGAACAAATATGACGAATCACATAAATAGTTGTTACAAAATTAATGTTAAAACATTTTAGCGAAAGCGAACCCCAAAATAGATTCGTAATTTAGCCGAGATGAAGATTTTGATTGCCTTTCTGACGACGATTTCCTTTGCCGTGGCGCAACCGCTCATTGGTGGAAGCTTGCAATATGAAAACACGCCGCTCAAGGCCGACAAATTCTACGGTTTTGATCCCTATGGTTATGTGTATTTCAGGATTGACAATGTGCTGCACAAATATGGCAAAAACGTCAATCTCGAATATCAGAATCTTTCGTTCGGCAAAATAAAACGCGTTGATATCGCCAATCCGCTGAACGTTGTTGTTTTTTACGAAAATTTCAACACCGCAATACTTCTGGACAACCAGTTCAACGAGACCAGGCGAATAAAATTCGCCGAACTTTCACCACAAATCATTGCCAGCGCGGTCGGAATGGCGTCGCAAAACCGGCTTTGGGTTTACAGTGATATTGCGCAGCAATTGATGTTATATGATTTTGTAAGGAATGCTTCCACCAACATTTCCACACCGTTCAAAAGTCCAATCGTACAATATTATTCAGATTTCAACACCTTTAGCTGGATTGATAAAAACCACGATTGGTTCCGCTCCGATATATTTGGAAAAGTAACCTCGCTGGGGAAAGTTGATCCTGCGGAAGTTTCCACGATCATTGGCGATGGCAAACGTATATCAATGGCAGACAGTAAATTGATGATGTACGACAGTACGTTGCAGAAAACATATTCGCTCGACATTCCCGTCAAATCGCTTGAAGGATTGTACTACAACGAGCAAAATTTATCTATTTTTACCGATCAACAAATCACACGATACAAAATCACAACACCGTAATGCACATAGCAATAGCAGGAAATATTGGCGCCGGAAAAACCACACTCACGCGCTTGCTCGCCAAACATTTCAAGTGGGAACCGCACTTTGAGGACGTGGTCGACAATCCATATCTCGACGATTTTTACCATCAGATGGAGCGTTGGTCATTCAATCTTCAAATCTATTTTCTCAACAGCCGTTTTCGCCAGATTCTGCAGATTCGCGAAAGCGGAAAAAAGATAATCCAGGACCGAACTATTTATGAAGACGCGCACATTTTTGCGCCCAATCTCCACGCGATGGGCTTGATGACCAACCGCGATTTTGAGAACTACCGCTCGCTTTTTGAGCTGATGGAATCGCTGGTAGAACCGCCCGATATGTTGATCTATCTGCGCAGTTCCATCCCAAATCTCGTGAGCCAGATCCACAAGCGCGGCCGCGAATACGAAAACTCGATTTCGATAGATTACCTCAGCCGCCTCAACGAACGCTACGAAGCTTGGATCACGGGCTACACCAAAGGCAAACTTTTGATCATTGACGTTGACAATATCGATTTTGTGAACAAGCCCGAGGATTTGGGGATAGTTTATAATAAAATTGATGCGGAAATTAATGGGTTGTTTTAGGGGGAATTTTGTTTACTGCCGATTTAATTTCTTAGTCGCAATAGTATTTTTATTTGGGCGTCCCGCACTGCCCATTTGCCTGTTGGCAATGGCCAGCACGGCGGGCTTTCCGCTATATCTTTTTTTGCCCCGCTAAAAAGCGGAAGAAAAAAAAGGATGCCGCTGCAATCCCTAGCGCGGATGACGACAGTGATTTGTTTGATTTTCAGAAAGATAACTTCTGAGTTTTTCTTTAAGAGTTTTTTTATTTGGGGAAAAGTTTCTATATTCGAAAAGACACATTTGTTAGATTCGTGAGCACTAAACAGGGAAGCTGAAAACTGAAGAGAGTAGGCAAATTTCAATTTTAAATAGTATGAAAAAATTAATTTTTACATTAGCATTTGTGACCTTAGTGAGTTTTATTTCTAGTGCGCAGTATAAAAAGGACGGAACGCCTGATATGAGATATAATTCCAATAAAACAAGTTACGGCAGTAGTTATTCAGCACCAAACTCCGCTACAAATAGTGACTCAAGATATCAAAGTGGTTACACTAAAAGTAACGGAACATATGTAGCGCCGACTTACAAAACAAATCCAAACAGCACAAACATTGATAACTATTCCACTAAGGGCAACTCGAATCCCTACAATGGAAACAGCGGAACAAGAGCCCAAGATTATTCGTCAGGTTCGAAAAATTATGGGAATGGACAAACTATCCAAACTGGTTCTAAAGGTGGGCAATACTATATAAATAGCAGTGGAAATAAAACTTATGTTCCAAAACAGTAAGATTAAAGTTGATTTATGAATTCATTATTGTTATTATGAAAGAACCTTACGCTAAAGTATTCAGACTATTAATTATCGTCTTTCTTCCACTTTTATTTATCAGTTGTGATTCAATTGGATTTCTTTCTGAAAAAAACAGATTTCTTCCACATCAAATTGAGACTTTTGGTGATTTTGTAGTAGTATATTTTATACTTCAACTATCAATTTTATTCGTCACATTAGTACTTGGTATATTTCTAGGAAAAGGTGGTAGTCTAATATCTTTAGTAATACATTTTATTTGGATTGTTTCATTTAGAGATTATGGATTCTTTAAAGTCTTACTCCTTTTCGGTATTTTTACTTTCGTGAAATTTGTAATATCTAGTACAGGTATCTTTAGTAGAAGGCAATATTAAACTTATAAAACAACGAAAACGTTAGACTTTGCTATACATTTTCGTTAGATTTCTTTTTCCGGCACATGAAAGATTCAAAGAATAATTAGTCAGATTTAATCACATTTTAAAACTTTCTGCGCATTTATGTTCATCCCAATAGAAATTACATTAACCAAACTATTCACAATAATTGGCGCATCTGCACTATTGGTTTTTTTGCTTGTAAGCCGTATTCGTGGCAGACATATGAATATGTTCACTTCACCTTTTCTTATATTCGAATTTCAGGATAATATTTCACGACAATTATTTAATATTATTGAGACCTATGAAGACAATGCTGAATATTTGCAGTCAATTATGGTCGATCTTGATGACATTGCATACAGAGTCTACGAAGTGTCTCTCGTAAAAGTAGAAAGCAGAAAGTTAGCTAAAGACTTCCTATATCACACAGAAATGAAGAAAATCCAAAAGTTGTTATATGTGAAATATTTTTGTGATAAAATCGAATCAGGGTATTTTTTTGATGCCTCAATTAAATCAGTTGCAAAATATGTTGAGACATATACAAGCGACACTAGTCAACACCTTAAAGATTCTGGGATCTTTGGTTGAGATTTTTCGAGTTTCGCCCCAATCTGAGGGATGCCGTCAATCGTCAATTTAATTTTAAATCTCTTCCGAAAAGTCCGCTCGCGATGATAGCGCTGCTGCGCGGTTTGATACAGCCGCGAAATATTTTGTAAATTCAATTCTATGTCATATAAAAATCTATATATCGTAGCTGGATGCAATGGAGCCGGAAAAACCACTGCATCATTTATCATTTTGCCAGAGATCATAAATTGTAAAGAATTTGTAAATGCTGACGAAATTGCCAGAGGCTTGTCAAACTTCTAGATATAACATTTAACTTGACTCAAATGACCACAGTAGAAGAACAAAACGAAATGAGGGACAAGATTTTGCGTGGACTTGAATTGGTTTACGAAAGATTGATCGAGTTCAAGAAACTTAAAAAGACAAATCTTGTGGTGATGAGGGACAACAAGATTGTGCACATCAATCCCAATAATATTAGTTAATCTTTGTAACCATATTGCGGTAAGACACTTCCTAAATATAATTCCACCTATGCCACTCGTAAATCCCCTTTCCGCAAATCACGATTCCGAAACCAAGCAATTGGCAGAATTCTTCAACGAAACATTGGGATTCTGTCCAAACTCCGTGCTCACGATGCAACATCGGCCGGCAATCTCGAAGGCGTTCATCAACCTCAACAAGGCCGTGATGGAAAACCAAGGTCGCGTCACGTCCGCGCTCAAGCGAATGATTGCGTGGGTTTCGAGCAACGCCACGGGCTGTAGATATTGTCAGGCGCACGCCATTCGCGCGGCAGAAAGATATGGCGCCGAACAAGAACAGCTCGACAACATCTGGGAATACCGAAACCATCCGGCGTTCTCGCCCGCAGAACGCGCCGCACTCGATTTTTCAATGGCTGCTTCCCTCATTCCAAACGCTGTTAATGATAACATCAAAACAGAACTATACAAATATTGGGACGAGGGCGAAATCGTTGAAATGCTGGGCGTGATCTCGCTATTTGGTTACCTCAACCGCTGGAACGATTCAATGGGCACGACCATAGAAAGCGGCGCAATCGAATCTGGAAACCAATATTTGGGAAAAACGGGTTGGGAAGTTGGGAAGCATGGTTGAGTTATTTATTGTGCGTCCAGCACTGCCCATTAAGATATTGCAAAATCAAAGGCACAACACGGAAGTATGAGATTACGTATATTTTGCTGATCTTTAAAAAAAATAAAACTCTAAACAGATTTACCAAGACTATATTTTGTTTCAATAGTTTATATTTGGTGAATACTAATTGCGAAAAAGTAACTTTAATCTATTATGAATCATTTTTACACCATTGGATTTCTACTATTTTTTACCTGCGTTAAACTTGATGCGCAGATTGTAGATGTTGTTACCGGATTGAACACTCCTAGCAATATAGTTTTTAATGGCACAAATCTATATATATCGGAATTCAACGGAAATTTGGTGTCCAAAATAGATACAAATGATACAAATCCAACAATTACAACTGTTGCAAGTGGTGTGCTAAACCCTGACGGTTTAGCGTTTTATGGTAACAATCTTTACGTAACGGAGGCTAATTCACAGAGGATTTCTAAAATTGATTATACCTCACCCAATCCTATCGCCACATTTTACGTGGATACCTTCGCGTACCTTCGTGGTCTAGCTGTTTATGGCAATGATTTGTACGTTGGTATTCATGTGTCAAATCAACTTTCTAAAATAGATCTTAACGCTGCAACGCCAGTTGTTACAAATGTTTTAAGTGGGCTGTCTGATGGTCCCTTCCGAATTGCGATTAACGGCAACGTTATGTATATGTCGTTTAGAAACGAAAACAGGATTGCTAAAATAGATTTGAATTCACCCAATCCAACGCTTATTGATGTTATAAATGGTCTGAGCACGCCTTTGGGCATTGCGGTAAGAGGAAATGAATTATATATTTCCGAGAGTGGCGCCAATAAAATCTCAAAAGTAGATCTTAGCTCAAGTGTAGCTTCCGCGGTGGATGTTGTTACTGGTATAAATAGCCCAAATGGATTAGCAATCAGCGGAACTGATCTCTATATAGCGCAAGATACTGCCAACAAAATATCAAAGTTCAACATCGGTTCATTGTCAACGAACAGATTTTCAGATGCGGGCAAAGTCAAGATCTATCCCAATCCAACCGCGGATTTTATAAATATTTCTGCAATTAAAAAATCTGAAAACTATTCAATCTACACGATCTTGGGTACCTTGATAAAATCAGGAAATACTTATGAAAACGACAAAATCGATGTTCAGGGATTGTCTAGTGGATTGTATACATTAACGTTGGAAAATGGTGCATCATCCAATTTCATCAAACATTAACATTATAAAGCAGTATTCAGTATATTGGATTATCCAAAGTTTTGCAATAATAAAATCAGCCCCATCATAGGGCTTTTTTTATTCACATATTGATCCAATTAAATTGCAATGTATTGTTCAAGATTGACTTTCAGAATTTTGCCGCAATACTTTCTTTGAGCTTGAACACGTTGATTGACTCGAAAGTCATTGCATGGTTGACGATTTGGACAAAACACATCTAACGGCAATTGCAGGCCAAATCACTATTGCAAAAATAGTTATATCACGCCAACACTTCAAAATTTCTTTCCACAATCAAAATATAAAATAAAGTTCGTGTTTTCAGGAACAGTAATTTATAAATCTTCATAAACGGTTGATGATCAAAAATTCATACCAAAAACCGCTCACAATAAAAAAAGCCCCGCTTTCGCGAGGCTTTTCTATTATTCCAAACGCAAATATTACTTCACGATCATTTTGCTTACTTCCTTGCTTGTTCCGTTCAACACCGTTACAAGGTACATTCCCGAAGCTGGATTTGTCAGCTCGATTTCTTGGTTGAAGATCGGTGCGTTCCTATATGATTTGTTGTATATCATTCTACCACGAAGGTCGTGAACCACGATTTCGATGTCGCTTGATTCGTTCGACTGCAATTGTACGCTGAAACGTCCGTTGTTCGGGTTTGGCACCAATGCATAGTTCTTGAACGTGTTCTGCTTCACGGCAAGTGGAACGGTTGTACAGAATTCTATGCTCCAGCTGTTGAGGGCGCCACCATCCTGATTGAAAGCATCGGCGATTCTCAAAGTCCAAGTTCCCTCAGAATTCTGACCGTTGAAAGCAGAAAGAAGGTCTACAGGCTTGATTGTTCCGCTTACGGCAGGTGTTGTGCCCGAACACACCAGATTGGCACCAGAATCATCAAATGTTGCCGAAATATTGTTCTGATCATCGCACGCGCCTGAAACCAATACAACCTGCGTTCCGCTAGGACTTATCAAAGTTGCCGTAAGATCGCTCACCCATGTGTGCGCCACGTCAATTGTGATGTTCAGATCCGAAATTGTCGCTCCAGAACCTGCAGGAACAATCAATGTTGAATTGATTGTGGGCGCTCCGCTCGCTGATATCGTGATCGGAACGTTTGCCGAAGATGTGCTCGCGCAAGCCGTTTGGCCTGTTTGGAAACTCGAAGGCGTGCTGAAAACCCCGCTACAAGAAGTGTTCTTTGGCAAAATCCTCCAGTAATACGTAGTGGCCTCAATCAGTCCTGTTAATGCATAGCTGTTGGTCGAAACGGTTGCGCTTGCAATGAGATTTGTGAAGGCTGCATTGGTGGAGACCTCAACATCGTAAGAAGTTGCATTTGAATCCGCGGTCCAATTCAGCGCAAGCGAAACACTTTGCGAAACCGCGCCGTTCGCAGGACTGACCGGCGCAACGATTGCGAAGCTTGACGAGAACAATTTAAAATAGAATGGAACTGTTTTTACTGTTGAACCAGAGGTCGCGGTCAAGGTCATGCTGTAAAGTCCGGGCGTGGCGCCGTTCGTGTTCATAATCATGACAGCAACCGTTCCGTTTGCTGACAAAGTTGGGGTAACGGTTACGTTGACTCCAGCTGGTTGTCCAGAAACCGCGAATGTTGTGGCAGCGGAAAATCCGCCAACGGTGTCGTAATTGAACGCATAGTTCACATCAGCGCCTTGGCAAGCCGCTTTGTTCTGCTCGCCAGCACCCGAGAAGGCAATGCTGAACGTTGACGTTGGCGCTGTAACAGAAAAGTTTGTATTTGATATATCATAAAAAACGTGGTCGTAACCCTTTACCATGATCCTGTCCATGGTAGATGCCGTTGAGGGCATTGTCACGGTTTCAGAACCATCGTTTGGCACATTGCTGGCCAATTGCATTGGATAGGTCAGTCCGCCATCCGTTGAAAGGAAAATATCGACAGTTGCAGCGTTCACGCCATTTGCGTCTGTGCCGGCAACATCCCACGTCACGGTCTGGTTGCTTGCAGCGCCCCAGCTTACGTTGGTGTTTGGTGAGCTCACCAAAAATGGCCCTGCAGCGCCGCTAACGGTCACGACCATTGCATCTGTTCCAGTTTGACCCATTCCCGCTACGTTATCTCTTCCTGTTACCACAAAATTCAATGTTCGTGCCACGGAAGAAACCGCTTCGATGGTAATACCTCCAAAAACGCTGGTCAACTGATTGTTTACAACTCTTGCCAATGGTGGAAAATACCTGCTTGGAGAAAGTGTTGGGTTGTACGACCTCCAATTTGGCCCGCCGGTTTTTGTGGGCGATGCTTGGCTGTTGTTCCCGGTCTGATTTGTTGCGGTATCGTTTTGCTCCCAGCAGTAGGTTAATGTAGCGGGTGTCTGCGCCACCGCGCTGGCCGTCAGAACAAAAGGGGTGCTCTTTGGAATTGTATAATCAGCGCCAGCGTTCATCACCGGAGCAATATTGTTGAGCGTTATCCTCGTTGGGCATGCCTTCCCAACCATATTGTCCTGAACCTGCTTGATGCTCGCATACACAAAATATGGATCTGAATGCTGCGCGATGTCCTGTGCGGTAATTCCAGCGTAACCCATAATCGTAGATCCTGAACCGGGTTCCACGTTCACGCCAGAACCTTCGACGTTATTTGAAAAAGTATGGTTACCGCCAAATTGGTGACCAAGCTCGTGCGCAACATAATCGATATCAAAATTGTCGCCCATCGGAATACCATCTGCGGGAGAAGTGATGCCGCGTCCTTTTTGTCCGTCAACACAAACGCAACCGATGCAACCTGCATTTCCGCCGCCTCCGGTCGCCCCGAACATATGACCAACATCGTAGTTGGCCTCGCCGATATTCTGTGTGAGCGTGGTCTGCAATTGGCCGTTCCATTGTCCCATGCTCGTATATGGATCTGTTGCCGCATTGGTATAAATTACCGACGTCGTATTGGCGACAATGTTCATGTGGATCGCAAAATCGGTTTCAAATACACCGTTCACTCTGGTGATCGACGCGTTTATCGCGGACAAAGCTCCGGCAACCGTTCCGCCAAAATATTGGGTGTACTCGCCATTGCACGACATTGCCAATCGAAAGTTCAAAAGTTCTCCCGAACTGCTGCGATTGGCAGCTTTGGCCTGACCTTTAAGATTTTGCGCGATGGCGATGTCCTCTGTCGAACAAACAAATGGAAGATTTCCTTTCTTCATTGATGAATTGTACACCGCATAGGTGCTTCCGTCGATGGAGAAAGGCTCCATGAACTCTGCTCTTTTGCTCGTGCGAAAAATCATGGCCTGAACGCCTTTTGGATCCACGCTAAATCGAACTTGGGCTGAAACATCGTCCATGCCAAAACCGATGTATGCCCTGATTTCCGGAAATTGCGCCTGAAGCGCCGGCTCAAAATTAGAGGATTCAAACACTTGGAAACGTTCTGATCGACCATCAACGTTTGGAAGCGTTATCACAACGCCGCGCTGAGCAGACGAGCTTGAACGCATTGGCGCGCTGGAAAGCTGCTGCCGGAAGGCCAATTCATCAAAATTGAAGAGTTTGTAATCTGTGGGGAAAGAAAGCCTTTCGGTGCTGGGCGAACGCAAAACATTTTTGGAAGTCGAAGCTGTCCAAACATTCTTTTGCGCATGGACCATCATTACTGAAAAACCGAGGGCAACAAGCAGTAAAAGTTTTTTCATAAGAAATATTTGATTTTTATAAAGAAGTTTCCAAATTTAACCGAATTATCGTAAAACCAATAGGTTCAAACGTTAAAAGTTTTGGCAATAAAAAAAGCCCCACAAATGCGGGGCTTCCTGATTATTAATGCCGTGAATTCTATTTTGCGGTCATCGCCGAAACCATTTTTTCGACTTGTTCCGCGGTACCTTCAAAGTTTTTTGTCGTTTTTGTGCCGTTGACGCTCATCGTTACCACCGCGCTGATCTTACCATCAACATTTGTTCTGTCAACAGAAATCTCGCGCTCGTTGCTAACGGATGATACAGCGTGAGCGCCCATAAACTTGCACTTGGCGTTCGTGCAACCTTTGGCAATGCATTCCTCTTTCGACATCGAATCGCATTGCTCCGTTCCAACGCAGCAAGAAGCAACACCAACATCACTGGTCGCGGCCATGTGCTCGCCACCCAAAATTGGCGCGATGACCAAACCTATAAGACATGTTAGTTTTATCAAAATATTCATTGACGGACCCGAAGTGTCCTTGAATGGATCGCCAACAGTGTCGCCCGTAACTGCTGCTTTGTGCGCATCCGATCCTTTGTAGGTCATTTCGCCGTTGATCATTACGCCGGCCTCAAAAGATTTTTTGGCATTGTCCCAAGCGCCACCGGCATTGTTCTGGAAAACTGCCCAAAGCACGCCAGAAACGGTAACGCCGGCCATATAACCTCCGAGCATTTCGGCGATCATCTGATTGTCATAGCCCAAAATTTTTGGCAAAAGCACGATCGCAATCGGGAAACCAATCGTAAGCACGCCCGGCAACATCATTTCGCGCAAAGCGGCTTTCGTGGAAATATCAACACATTTGGCATATTCAGGTTTTGCAGTTCCTTCCATAATACCTGGAATCTCGCGAAACTGACGACGCACTTCGTAGACCATGTCCATCGCGGCCTTTCCAACAGAGTTCATTGCCAGGGCAGAGAAAACCACAGGTATCATTCCACCGACAAAGAGCATCGCCAAAACCGGCGCCTTGAAAATGTTGATACCGTCAATGCCCGTAAAAGTTACGTACGCCGCGAACAAAGCCAAAGATGTCAACGCCGCAGAAGCGATCGCAAACCCTTTCCCTGTTGCAGCCGTTGTATTTCCGACCGAATCCAAAATATCGGTGCGCATTCTCACTTCTTTTGGAAGCTCGCTCATTTCTGCAATGCCGCCCGCGTTATCCGAGATAGGACCGAAAGCATCGATCGCCAATTGCATCGCCGTTGTTGCCATCATGGCCGAAGCCGCAAGCGCAACACCGTAGAAACCTGCAAAAGCATAAGAAGCCCAAATCGCCGCCGCGAACAATAATACTGTTGGGAAAGTCGAGACCATTCCAGTAGCAAGACCAGCGATAACATTGGTCCCGGCACCAGTCGAAGATTTTTGAACAATCGCCATTACCGGTTTTGGTCCCAATCCTGTATAATATTCGGTAACGGAAGAAATGACCGCACCAACGATAAGTCCAACGATAGTTGCATAGAAAACACGCATCGAGGAAATTTCTTTCAGGCCTTCGCCAAAGAATTCCATTTTCATTACCGGCGGCAACATGTATTTTACCAACACGAAACAAGCTACTGCCGTCAAAGCAATAGAAACCCAGTTTCCAATGTTCAATGCACCTTGCACTTGTTTTTCTTTTGCATCATTGCTTGAGATATTAACGAGCATTGTTCCGATGATCGAGAACAATATTCCGAAACCAGCGATCGCCATTGGCAACAAGATCGGTCCGATGCCACCAAAAGCATCCTGAATCATTCCGCCCATATCCTTGATCACATAGTTTCCAAGAACCATTGCGGCAAGCACCGTTGCAACATAAGACCCGAAAAGATCGGCGCCCATTCCCGCAACGTCGCCCACGTTATCTCCAACATTATCAGCAATTGTAGCGGGGTTGCGGGGATCATCTTCTGGAATTCCAGCCTCAACTTTCCCTACAAGGTCAGCGCCAACATCGGCAGCCTTGGTATAAATTCCACCACCCACACGAGCAAAAAGCGCGATGGATTCAGCACCCAAAGAGAATCCCGCCAATGTTTCTAGAACGATGGTCATCAATTCCGAAGGCGTGCGCATGATCCCATCGAACATCACCGGCGCCCAAACACCGTTCATGAAGAAGTGGAAGAACAATATAAAAAATGTCGTAAGCCCAAGCACGGCAAGTCCGGCAACGCCCAGACCCATCACCGTTCCGCCACCAAAGGAAACCTTCAATGCTTGCGGCAAGCTTGTGCGGGCCGCTTGTGTGGTTCTAACATTTGTTTTGGTCGCGATCTTCATCCCCATATTTCCCGCAAGGGCAGAAAAGAAGGCGCCAAAGATAAAGGCCACCACTATAAGGATGTGCGTTGTTGGCACAAAGTAAGAAACTGCCGCCAAAGCAACACTCGCAAGTGCAACAAAAATGGCCAGCAGCCTGTATTCGGCCTTTAGGAAGGCAAGCGCGCCCTCATAAATATAATCGGAGATTTCCTTCATTTTTCCATCGCCGGCATCTTGTTTCAAAACCCAAGAGCGTTTGACCGCCATAAAAAGCAGTCCGATGATCGCCATTACGATTGGCACATAAATCATAAATGATTCCATAATATAAGTTTTGTTCTTGATTAAATCGGCTGCAAAAGTAACAAATCATTAACAAAAAACAACTAACGCGCGCAAAAGCTGCCTGGTTTTGCAAAGATTTGATTCACAGTTTGTAATCCACAGTACGCTTGCGCGATGAAAGATAATGGTGCCAGAGAAGATAGGTCGCGTAGCTTCGATACGGGCTCCAGCGCTCGGAAAGTTTCAGCATTTCCGGTTTGGTGTGGATGTCAAAAAGCTCGGCGATAGTATTGAAGACCGCAACGTCGCCCAGCGGCAGAATATCCTGTGCACCACCACAGAACATCAGGTAAACATCTGCGGTCCAGCGTCCAATGCCCTTTTGCGCGAGCAATATTTTCTCGGCATCGTCAAAAGTGCAGTTCTCGAAGAACGGATCAAAATTGCCATCAACCATCTCCTTCGCCAAGCTCGAAATATAGCTTGCCTTTTGACGGCTCACGCCTACGCTGCGATATTCCGCGGCAGAAAGCACTGCAAGTTTTGCGGGATCAAGTTGTGGCACCAGCGCCCAAAGTTTCTCGAAAGTGGCGCGCGCCGACATTATCGACACCTGTTGCTCAAGGATCAAAAGCACAAGCGTATTAAAACCCGCCGGCCGTTCTGGAATCTGCGGAAGACCGAATTTATCTACGATTTTCTTAAACACGGGCTCTGTTGAAATAAGATGGATGAAGGGTTCGAACATACGTGAGTCTTAAAGTTGGAAAGTCGGGTGGTGATAGCTATCGGAAAATTGAAGCGAAAGTAGTGAATGATTTTTTTTGGGCGCCAATCCCGGTGAACTTCATGTGGCCGTTTCTGTGCAAAGCAAGTGTTTGCTTGGATTTCAATAGGGAAATTTCTAGTTGATTTTCATTAAGGTGTAAGTGAAAAGGAAAAGTTATATTTGGAAATCAATAAAACTTGAACAAAATAGCCGGCCAAAAAAAAGTCCATTATAATTCAATCCAATTAAATGAAAAACACAATAATAATTTCCTGCCTTTTGCTGCAGATATTCCAATTCACGAACGCGCAAGGCCTTACGAATCAAATCGATGCCGTCTCATCAAACAATGATATGATGGGCGGCGCGGTCGTTGTTTTTTGCGAATCGAATATATTGGAAACGCATTACTTTGGAAAATCAGATTACCAAAGGGATTTAGATGTGAACGAAAATACAAAATTCAGAATCGCGAGCATTTCAAAAATGATCACGGCGATCGCCATCATGCAATTGGTCGAACAAAACCTTTTGAACCTCGACGATGATATCAGCAATATTCTTGGCTATGACATCAAAAATCCAAATTATCCAAATATCGCAATAACAGTCAGAATGCTGTTGTCGCACACTTCCACGATTGTTGATGGTTCTTCGTATGGGTCTTTTTTGAACGCAACAATTTCCAACAATCCAATTCCGAACTTAAGCCAATTACTCAATCCAACGGGCAGTTATTATATTGCCAACCAATTCAACAATACGGTTCCTGGCACCTATTTTAATTACTCCAACATAAATTTTGTGATATTGGGAACTATTGTGGAAAAGATTTCAAACATGCGTTTTGATGCTTATTGCAGACAGCATCTTTTTCAGCCCTTGGGAATTGATGCATCTTTTAATGCTAACGATCTACAGAATATAGATGATATCGCGGTTCTGTATAGAAAGATAAATAATGTGTGGACATCACAAGCAGATGATTTTCAGGGCGTTCAACCTATTTTCGCCAATTTGGCTGGATATATTCCCGGCACAAATGGCGGCCGATTTGGCCCACAGGGCGGTTTGAGATGTTCGGCGCGGGATTTGGCGACCTTATTTATGTGCATCAACAATCCCGAAACGTGCGCGACACCAATATTAAATGCGGCGAGTGCTATGGCAATGCGTACGGCAAATTGGACATACAATGGCAGCAATGGCAATAATTACGGTGGGCTTTTCTTGAGCTGGGGTTTGGGGATCCACAGGATAACATCCACCCCGGGCAGCGATATCGCATTGCCTAGCAGTTCATCAATGTATGGCCATACCGGAGAAGCTTATGGTTTGGTCAGTGATATTTATTACGACACAGCGCGCAAGGTCGGGCTTGTGTTTATAACAAATGGCGTGGGCGATGGATATCAGACAAACAATTATTCCGCGTTCTATACCGTTGAGCAAGAGGTTTTCAGCGCTATCGAAAATTATGGCAATGTAGGAAACTGTCTCTCATTGGGCACGAACACGCTGTTGTTCAAAGCGGATCGGATTGCTGTTTACCCCAATCCTGCCCACAATTTTATTACAGTGGAATACATGGATTTAAAAAATCCTACCGATGTAAAGATTTATAATGTTCTCGGCCAAAATGTATTACAGACCAACATTACATCGCAGCTATCAACAATTGATTTGTCAGATTTAACAAGCGGTATTTATTTGTTGCAGGTCGATGGGAGAACGGTTCGATTTGTCAAATATTAGAATATGTCGAGCGCGCCGTTAAATTACTGTACTTAATGAATAACTACATTACGTAGAAAAGGCTTCGGCAGCTAAAAGCTGGAACATTGACCCTTCTTTTAGCAAATCATCAAAATCGGACAGCGCTTGTACGACTTTCGATATTTCTGTGCTTTGCAGGTATATTTAAAATCTCGAAGGAAGGGATTGAAATAAATTTAGAGACAAACAAATATAGAACAGTGTGGTCAATTTTTAGGTTCAATTATTGATTGTTGTGGAATTCATTTCCGACCATTGAATATATTTCCTTGTTCGAAACCAACATATGGCATACCGTCGGTGGATGGGGCTTAAGATCAACGGCGACAGCGAGTTTGAAAAACAAAGTTGTAAAACCGGTGACGCTGCACTGGTTGCGCCCCAGCTACGCCACCCATTTGCTTGAAAGCGCTGGGATTTACGATATGTCCAAGAAATACCGGGACACGCCAGCGGCCGCACCACCGAGATTTGTGCACGGTAGCGCCAAGAGCATACAGAAGATCAAGTCCATTTGACGAAATGTGATTCTATGCATACCTTGAACCAGCTGTACGAAAAATGTATATATTTGGCAGGAAGTATAACACACAAAACATATACATATATCGGGGATTTGTAGATGTATGTAATATAAAGTTGGATATATAAACGAGTTAGTGGCTATTTTACAAGAAACCTTACAAATTCAACAACTTAATACAATAAAACTTATGAAATTTTTTAAGAATCTATTTGGAATTGAATCAGATTTAACAGAAAAAAACATTGAAAACAAAATTACTTCTTCTGATTTAAGTTTACAATATGATAAAAATTCTGAGCACTCAATAGAATCGATTGAATCTATTACAAAAAATGGAATTGAAATTTTAAATGATTTTTTTGAATCAAAAGGCATTGAAACTATTAATAACCCATTTATACATCCAATTAATTTAGATAATGCAATTTACTTTAGAGATGAGTTATTAAGTTATTTTGAAAGTAAAGGTTTTGAAAATAATATGACAATAATTACAATTGCATATATTTGGTCGGAATTTCTAGTTAAATTTTTAGATTTTAAGCTTGTCTCAAATATCAAAGCTGAAAATCAAAGTTTAGGATTAATTCTTATTCATAAAAAGAACGAAAATATTTTTTTGTATCCAATTACAGACATATTTAGTTCATTGAACGGACAATATCTTTTAAATCAAGTTTTAAACAATTGTAAAACACAGTTACCAAACGAAGTAAAAAATTATTATTCATTCAACGAAGAAATTGAAAAAGATATTCAAATCGAACTAAAAAAATCTGAAAAAAAAGGAATTCTTCTAGAAGTTCGTTCACAATTTGCTGGAGACGAAGAAGCAAACGAACAAAATGCATTTTTAGCTGCAAAAATTAAAGACAAAAAATTACAGAATGAAATTATGAAGTTTTATAGTTGGTATTATTTACCAGATTTAGATATTAATTTTCAGTGTACAATGCAATTGATTAAAAAAGAAATCTACGAACGAATGGATAAATCTATAACAGCAAAAACAATGATGGAACATATTTTTTCTCAAATGGGAAACGAATAAAAAACAGCCACTAACAGCCGTTTCGCGCAATTGCGAATTTTGTTGTAAATTCACGTTCACGTTTCGCAAGAAATATTATCTTAGTAGAAAATAATCGGTTCCGAACTTCGCAACTGACGCGAAGCGGCGAAACGTTGTATGCCATTGGTGTGGTTGCGGACGTATTCCGCACAATGACTCCGTTAAATTTTGATGGAATTATAGTTCAGGACAGAGAAGAATTCTGTTGTCCCAAGTCTTTCGATTATAATATTAGAAAGTTTACTTTCAGACGTTTGACTACTTGAAGACTTGGCTAAGTTAGTTAAAAAAAATCACAAAGTCAATTTTTTTCAACTGACGGAACTAAATT